>JBJEIL010000091.1:0-8147 GCA_051876995.1 Methanobrevibacter sp.
AAATTTTCCGTATCCTAGGAAAAATTCAGTAATATTCTATGAAATTTTATGAAAAAACCATCTTTCTTTAGATTTGTTAGTTTATTTAATTTATTTTTAAAATATTATTCAATTTATAGTTTTTATTATTAATTAATGGGATTTTATATATAATTTTTTTAAAAAACTAAATTATCTTTATTTTATATATTTTTTTAATTTATTACAATTTTCATTTTTTTGAAAATTTTTAGGATTATTTTTTCCGATTAGCTTCTATTTTCTAATTTATAATTTTTTTAAATAATTTTATTCAATATTATATTTTTTTTAAATTAAAATAATTCTTTTATAAAATTTTTTAATTTTAACTATAATTTGTATAATCATCATTTTTAAAGAATGGGAGTAATCGGAAGTATACTTCCGAAACCTTTATATACTCTTACAGATAATCTTAATATAACGGAACATGGTTTCCGTCTTCCGACTATAAAAATTTTTAAATTGAAAAATTTTTTGTAAAAAAGATGCATAGGTTTGAATAATTAAAATTTAGTTTAAAATCTTTTCCTTGATAATAAAAAAGTTTTATTTTAAAAAAGCCCTTTTAAAAATTTTTTGTATTATAAATTATTCAAAACCTATCATTTTTTAAGTTGGTTGTATTTAATTTATTGTTAAAAAATATTATAGAGAAGAAGATAATATGGTTGTTTTAAATCCAGGTGATACTGCTTGGATGCTTATGGCTACTATTTTAGTATTGTTAATGAGTATTCCAGGTATTGCCTTATATTATAGTGGTCTAAGTAAAAGTAAAAATGTATTAAACACAATTTATTTAACTTTCATAGCATTTTCCATTGCAAGTATCATTTGGGTATGTTATGGGTATTCATTTGCCTTCGGTTCCACAATAAATGGATTGATTGGTGCTCCAGCAAATCTATTTATGACTGGAATGGGTGTAAATGATCTTAACGGTACACTCCCTGCATTGTTATTTGTTATTTTCCAATTAACATTCTGTGGATTAACTGCAGCACTTATTTCTGGTGGTGTAGTAGGAAGAATGAAAACCTCTGCTTGGGTAGCATTTGTTATCTTATGGGTTACCTTAGTTTACGTCCCTGTAGCTCACTGGGTATGGGGTGGAGGATGGTTAATGCAAATGGGAGCTCTTGATTTCGCTGGTGGTACAGTTGTACACATAGATTCAGGGGTAAGTGCATTAGCATTAGCATTAGTTCTCGGACCTCGTAAAGATACTACATTATTACCTCACCACTTAGGATATTCTGTAATTGGTGCAGCATTCCTCTGGTTTGGTTGGTTAGGATTCAACGGTGGATCAGGTCTTGCAGCAGATGGTCTTGCAGCAAACGCAATTCTTGTAACTAACGTTGCAGCAGCAGTTGCATTAGTTACTTGGGTAGTTATCGATAAAGTAAAAGTAGGAAAACCAACTGTATTAGGTGCAATTTCCGGTGCGGTAGCAGGTTTAGTAGCAATTACTCCTGCAGCTGGTTTCGTTGATGTACCTGCAGCAATAGTTATTGGTTTCGTAACATCATTTGTATCTTACTTTGCATTATACTACTTAAAACCAAAACTTGGTTACGACGATGCATTAGATGTGTTTGGTATCCATGGTATGTCAGGTTTATGGGGAGCAATCGCAACAGGTATATTTGCAAACCCGGCAATTAATGAAGCAGCTGGATTATTATACGGTAATCCAAATCAAGTTGTAATACAAATCATTGCAGCAGTTGCAACTATTATATATGCATTTGTATTAAGTTACATCATTGCTAAAGTACTTGATGTCACAATGGGTATTAGAGTAGATGAAGCTACTGAAGTTAAAGGATTAGATACTCAACTCCATGGAGAATCTGGATACAGATTATAAATTCAGATTAAGATCTTCTTCAATCATCGAAGTTTAATAGGTTGTTAAACCTATTATCTTCATTTCATTGATGAAGATGTATTTAACTTAAATCTCGAGGAAATAATTAATTATATTAATTTATTAGAATTGAGATAATTGATTACCTTGTATGTATTGAAGTATATATAATATTAGAATTATATATGGAGTTTGTAAAATCATAAATTTTTTATGAGGTTTTAAAATGAAAAGAGTTATAGCTGTTATTAGACAAGAAAAATTTGAAGATGTAAAAAAAGCTTTAGATGCAGCTGGATTTAAAGGTATGACTGTTATCGAAGTCAAAGGAAGAGGTACTCAATTAGGTGTTAAAGAAACTTATAGGGGATCTAATTATTGTATTGATTTACTTCCAAAAACTCGTGTTGAATTAGTTGTTTCTGATTCAGATGTTGATAAAGTTGTAAATGCTATCTGCGAAGGTGGTAGAACCGGTGATATTGGAGATGGAAAAATATTTGTCTCTAATGTTGAAGAATTAGTTAGAATTAGAACTGGTGAAACTGGAGAAGATGCTATATAATAGTATTCTTCTTTAAACATTTTTGTTAACTATATAAATCACACAAAACACGGGAAAGTACTATTATTATAGTATTTTCTAATTTACCTTATATTACTGGATTCATATTTATGGAATGTTTGATTAAATTAAATTTTTTATCTTGCCTCTGATTGTTGTTAATTCCTTTTAATTGTATTTTTGTATAATTTAATCAATCATTCTTTATTTTTTTATTATTTTTGCTATTTTTTTTTAAATATATAAATTTAATTTTATTTTTAAAAATTGATTGAAGCTTTATTTTGCTCTTTTCTATTAAAAATATGTTAAGTTTTACTTATTTTTAAAAATTTATTGAAATTGATTTTTACCTTAAACTATGCTTAAGATATAAATTGAGTATTAAGAAACCTTTCTAGAAAAGTTAAGAGTTTAAATTAAAAGATTGAATTTAAAAATTATTATTTAAAATAAGTTTATCTATATTTTGAGTTTAAAAAGACATGAAAATAAAAAATTAAAAAAATTTTTAATTTTAAACATTTAAATTAGTGTTATTGGTAATATTGGATATTTTAACAACACCAATTATATTGTTTTTATTAACCCAAGTTTTAATTCCCTCTTCTTTAATGGTATAACCATCCTCGTATCTGTATTTAACTTCTTTATTATCACTAGTTAAATAAACTTCGTTACCATTAAGCTGACTTACTCTTTTTATGATACGTCCATATTCTGGACTATCTGCAACTACGCAGTCTCCAACGGAAACATCATGGGTTTTATTTATAATAACGGATTCTCCATCATGAAATGTTGGTACCATTGAAGTACCTTGCACATTAAAAAACATTGGTAAGGTATCGTCACCAAACTCGGATCTAATGTTAATCTCTGTGTTAGTATAACCATATTTCTGTGTTATGTTGGAAACTCCTGATTTAATACTGTCCACAGTAGAATTCTCATTTATCATTTCCTCTTTTACATAGTCTGTAATATCACTATTCATTTGATCATTATCTTCTAAGAAGTTAATAGTATGAATATTTGATTCCACTGTTACACCATTGAGTTTTAAATCAACAATTAAAGCATCATTAAAATTCATAAATCCTATTGTTCCAATTATGGCTAATATGATTATAATAAATGAAAGAATCCATTTAGTATGATTTTTCATTTAAACACCACATTATATGAGTAATTTAAAAATTAGTTTTAAACCTTAAATAATAACTTATTTAATCTAAAAGTTTCTAGAAATTTTTTTTAGAATGTGTCATGTTTTAAGTTTTTTTTATCTAATTGATTTATTGGAAGCTATTTGGATAATATTTTAGTTAAGAACTATTCAATTGATCTATTAGGAGTTTTTTAGTATTTTAGTTAAGAGTTATTAAAAGTAAATTGTGTTATGAATAATTGGGCTAATCTAATTAATATCATCTAACTCATCATCATCCATAATATTCATATTCAATAACATTTTCATAGTTTCAATATCTAATTGTCCAGGTGCTGTAACATCCCTTCCTGCGGCAAATGTTATTGGTGAATTAAATTTAGATGCCATTACACGTGTATAACTTCCGAGTTCTCCCATTGAAATTGCAATGGTATCATCAAATCTTGAAAGTATTGCCAGTATAACTAGTGTATCCTCTAATTTTTCAGGCATTACCGCAACTTTTGCAATGTCTCCAATCTGTTTTTCCTTTTCAACTATGTAGGTTAACTCATTTAATTCCGGTGTTTTTTCAAAGTTGTGATAGGAAATAATGGTTTTTGTACCAGTATCTTTAATTTCCTCAATATACTTATCATCTGTTACAAGCTCTATGTCAATATAATCAACATATGGTGCAATAGATTTTAGAAGTTCAACCCTTTCCTTTTCACAGCCTTTAAATGAACCTCCTTCAATATCAATTCTATTGGTTGCAATCATTGGAAAGTTGATTTCCTTTGCAATTTCAACAATTAAGTCACTTGTCGGATTGTTCATTGCATCAATACGAAATTCAAGAATATCTGCACCTTTACGTATACAATCATGTGCAACTTCAATTACATCCTCTTTCTCTTTTTGAGCGATTGGTATAGCTATCTTTGTTTGTGAATACATTTTAACATCTAATTAAATTCTTTATTTTTAAAAAATTAAAAACTAATTTTTAAATTACTTAATAATATATTTTAAATTATTAGATATTAAATTTTATTACAAATGTTCTTTATTTTAAGATTCTTATGTAAATTATAAAATAATAAATAATATTAGTTTTAAAAATTATAATTAATTAGATTTGGTAATTTTAAATGATTTAATTAATTAAATAAAAAAAGGGTGTATTATGAAACTTACAGTATTTGGAGCAGATATATCTTCTAATGATGTTTCTTGTAGTAAATCTTTGATTAAAAATATAAATAAAGATATTCCAAAATTATTAGATTTGGGTGCTTATAAAGCAGCTTTAACAAATGTAACTGGTGATGATTTAGTAATCGCCGCTTATGTTGAAGATGATTTACTTGAAGAGGTTAACAGAGGTATTATCCATTTGATGAGGGATAATGCTGAAAATCTCGGTGATTTAGCCGGTATTTCAGAGGATAAAGAAAGTGCTGGTGAAGGAGTATCCTATGCTGAAGCTGATATTCAAGATGATATCTATCCGGATAGTGTAATTTTGCATTTTGATACATATGGCGGAGAACCATTTGTTGAAGACGTTGCGAATTCAACAATTCAGGCTGCTTCAAATTTCTTTGCTGTACATGATGTATGTAAACCGATAAGTGGTAAAGTTAGAAAGATCCCTGGTGTAGGGTATGTATCTAATGAAACAGATGATCCCGTAGTCTGTGCTACAGTAAATGGTTTGGAATCTATGGGTACTATAGCTTTTTCAATGATTGGTGCAGCACTTGGTTGTAAGAATACTTATCTTGTAGAATATGGTACTCCTTGTAATGTAATTCCTGGAAGTGTAATTGTAAGTGCAACAGCTTTCATGAATGGAAATACCCTTGATTTAGCTGTTCCATTTGAAAATAAAACAAGAATTTTAAGATAATTCCTAATTTTTATCACTTTTTTAATTTTCTTAAATATAATAATTAGCTATTTTTATAATTTTAAATTACTTTCTTTTGATTATTCCATAATAATTATTCAAGTTTAGTTATCTCTATAATCTTGAATTGTTTTCTTTATTGTCCTATAATAATTATTAAAATTTAATATAGAATGGAATATTGACTTTAAGTCTTTGTATAATTTTTTGTATTAATTTTATATTAAATAGCCTTAATTTCTTTCAGTGCTTTAAAGTACAGTTTTTATATTCTATTCTAAAAGTTTATTATTTTTTGATTAGATTGCATTTATATTTAGAAACTTTTATTAATTAATAGATATAAAGTAAATATATTATATAATGATTAAATATTATATTTAAATTAATTTTTATATTTCTAAATTATTGTGTGTTAAAATAAGGGTTTTTAAAAAACTTGTTATGGTTTAGATTTTCAAATGAAGTAATTATAAATTTAAGAATAGTTACGTGATAATATGATTTTGTTAGATAATGATACTAAGATTTTAGTTCAAGGAATAACAGGTAAACAAGGTTCATTCCATACACAGCAAATGCTTGAATATAATACTAATATTGTGGCAGGTGTAACTCCTGGTAAAGGAGGACAAGAACACTTTGGTGTACCTGTTTATAATTCTATTCGTGAAGCAAAAGAAAACGAAGACATTAATTCTTCCATTATTTTTGTACCAGCACCTTTTGCAAAAGATGCTGCATTTGAATCAATTAAAAACTTTGATTTGGTTGTAATAATAACAGAACATATTCCAGTCCATGATACAATGGAACTTGTTGAATATGCTAAAAGGAACAATACAACTGTTATTGGACCTAATACTCCAGGAATCATTACACCAGGTGTTGGTAAAATGGGAATTATGCCAACCCATATTTTTGAAAAGGGAAATGTTGGTGTTATCTCCCGTAGTGGAACATTAACCTATGAGGTTGCAAGTCAACTTACAAGGGCGAACATTGGTCAAAGTACCTGTCTTGGTATTGGTGGAGATCCTGTAGTGGGTACAGATTATACACAGGTTCTTCAAATGTTTGAAGATGATGATGATACTGATGCAGTTGTGCTTATAGGTGAAATAGGTGGAAATGCTGAGGAAAAAGCAGCAGAATATATTAAAGATAATATTTCAAAACCTGTAGTTTCATATATTGCAGGAAGAACTGCACCTCCAGGTAAAAGAATGGGACATGCAGGTGCTATTATTGAGGGTACTAGTGGAACTGCAAAAACAAAAACCGAAACTTTTGAGAAGGTTGGAGTTCATGTTGCTAAAAAACCTTCAGAACTTGTGGATTTACTTCATCAAGCTGGAATTAATTAATTCTGCTATGTTCTTTAGGTTTAATAATAGTTTATGAGTGGTTAGGTTATAAAATGGATAGATCTCAAATTATTGAAAAATTACTTAATGGTGAAATGAAACTTTACCAGATAGAAAAATACACTGATTCTATTGACGAGGCTGTTGATGTTAGAAGGGAATTTATTGAAAAATATACTTCTACTAGCCTTGAAAATGTTTCACATTATACCCTTAATATGGATAATGTATTTAAGAAGAATATTGAAAATCCAATTGGTGCAATCCAATTACCTCTTGGTGTGGCAGGACCATTATTGATAAATGGTGAAGAGGTAAATGGGGAATTTTACATACCCCTTGCAACATCAGAAGGTGCGCTTGTAGCATCTATTAACAGAGGATGCTCTACCATTAAAGCGTCTGGTGGTGTTAATGCTAGAATCATTGATGATAAAATGACAAGAGCGCCTGTTATTAAAGCACCTTCTGCAGTGGATGCATTAAATGTTAAAAAATGGTTTGAGGATAATTTCAAAGAACTTAAAGAGATTGCGGAATCCACTACTTCACATGGAAAATTACTTAAGATAGATCCGATATTTGTTGTTGGAGATTATATCTATCCAAGATTTGTATACTCTACTGGAGACAGTATGGGTATGAATATGGTTACTATTGCAACGGAAAAGGTATTAAACAAAATGGCAGAAGAAACAAATGCTGTGCATATTGCATTAAGTGGTAATGTATGTGTTGATAAAAAACCTGCATCCATTAATATGATTGAAGGTAGAGGAAAGTCACTTGTTGCAGATATATTAATTCCGAAAGACGTAGTGGAAGCTAAATTAAAGACAACTGCGGCGGCTATTGCAGAAGTTAATACAGCTAAAAACTTATTGGGATCTGCTGTTGCAGGTAGTATGGCTTATAATGCTCATTATGCTAATATGATTGCAGCTATTTTCCTTGCAACAGGTCAGGATGCTGCTCATGTAAGTGAAGGTTCTATTGGAATTACAACAGCGGAAGATAGAGATGGGGATTTATATTTCTCTGTAAATATGCCTGATGTTCCTATTGCAACCGTTGGTGGGGGAACTTCTCTTGCAACTGCTAGTGAAGGTCTTAATATTTTAGGTGTAAAAGGTGATGGTGGAGCTCGTAAGTTTGCAGAAATTGTAATATCTACAGTACTTGCAGGAGAACTTTCACTTTTAGGTGCACTTGCAGCAGGTCACCTTGCAAGAGCTCATCAACAATTAGCT
>JBJEIL010000092.1:0-1907 GCA_051876995.1 Methanobrevibacter sp.
TGATAAAGGAATGTTTGCACCTGCTGAAGTGGTGATAAATGATTTCACTACTGGTGAAGTTTACAAAGAAGGATTTGTAAATGCAGATTTACTTAAAAAATCATTTGGTGTAGACAACTAAATAGATTAGTAATTTTTACTATTCTATTTTTTTTTTTAATTTTAGTGTGTTCTGTTTTTATTCGTTATTTTGATTGATCGTTTTTGTTCTGTTTTTTAATTTAAATATTTTATTTACTATTTTTTTCTAATAATCTAATAATTTTATAATATTCATAAAAATTTTATATGATTTTTAATAAAGATTAACTTATATTATTAATATTATGGATTGTGTGGTGTTATTATGATTGTAAAAGATAGATTATACATAAATTCGATTAATCGATTTCAAATAGTTGATATTACTCCATATATTAATGAAAAAATTAAAAAATCACAGATTTATTCCGGAATCATTAATGTTTTTACAAAACATACTACCTCTGCAATAATAATTAATGAGAATGAGAAGGGCCTTCAAACAGATATTTTTAATATCTTATATGATTTGATTCCTGACGGGAATAGGTATAGTCATGATATGATAGATCACAATGCAGGTTCACATTTAAGGTCTCTATTTTTAGGTCCATCAGAAACAATTCCAATATATGGGGGTAGCTTGGATCTGGGAAGATGGCAATCTGTTTTCTTCATTGAACTTGATGGTCCCCGTTCTAGACGTCAAGTTGATTTAACTATAATTGGGGATTAGGTCTTTATTTTAATTATTTATTTATTCTAAAGATTTAAATTTTAGAAAATACAGAATATTTCTAATTAATTAAAAAAATAATTGTTTTAAATGATTTTTATAATGTAATAAAAGGTTAGTTTTTATGTCTCTTTCTAATGATCTAAAGAAATTTATTCTATCTAAAGGTGCAAAACAAGTAGGCTTTGCGGATTTAAATGACTTGGGTGTAAGTAATATTAATGGTGAGGATTTAGGTTTTAAGGTTAAATCCGGTATTTGTTTTTTAATTAATCTTGATGCCAATATAGTTAAAACTCTTGTGGATGGACCTTCACTTGAGTATTATAATCATTATTCTAAGATAAATGATGAGTTGGATTCAATAGGTAAAGATGTGGAAGCTTTTCTTAAATCTAAAAATTATAATGCTTATGCTCAAACATTTGATAGAACATGTAACGATTTTATTTTTAATAATGGTTGTGATAATACTATACCTCATAAAACTGTAGGGACAAAAGCAGGTTTGGGGTGGATTGGTAAATGTGATGCATTTATAACGAACGAGTTTGGTTCAGCTTTACGTTTATCTACTGTTTTAACTGATGCTCCTTTGGAGTATTCACATCCAGTTACAGCTTCATTATGTGGTATGTGTACTGAATGTAGAAATATATGTCCTGGTGGTGCAGTTTCTGGAATTACCTGGAGTCCACGACTTAAAAGGGAAGATTTCTTTGATTATGAGAAATGTATGGAAGCAGCTAAAAAACAATGTAGGGAAGTTCTTGGAAGGGATGATACTATATGTGGTAGATGCATTGCTGCATGTCCACATACTCAGAAATATCTAAGAAATGTATTATAGTTATTATTTTTATTTATTTCTATTTTAACTGGTTTTTTATTTTTATTTTATCTTTTTTGAATGTTTTAATATTGGTTTTTTTGTTTTATAGTTATATTTTATATTATTTTGGTATTTGGTTTATGTTTGAATCTATTTTAAATTTTTAATGTTTATTTAATCTCCATTATTTTTATTGTATTTTTATTGGTGTTTATTGTATTTTTAATTTTATAGTTTGTTATTAAACACGTTTTTAAATATAACTTATGTTTTTTTATTGTTTTAGTTAAATGTCTTACTGTTAAATTCGTTTATTTG
>JBJEIL010000093.1:0-8050 GCA_051876995.1 Methanobrevibacter sp.
TTTACTTGGCGGTGGAGGTGGAGGTCGTCCAACTCTAGCACAAGGTGCAGGTCCAAATGCAGATAAAATGGAGGATGCTTTAGATAAAGCATATTCATTAATCCAATAGGTTTTAACCTATTTTTTCTTTTTTTTTTATTTTTTTAAATACAGTTTATTTGCTATTTTTTATCTTTTTATTTTATAATTCCTTAGAAATGTTGTTAAGATTATAAAAAGGTAAATTCAAGATTACCTATTTTCTTTTTTTATTTTATAATCCTTTAAAAAATATTAAAATATGTTTATAAAAAAGTTAATTCAAGATTTGATGATTATTTGTCTCTTATTTTTGAGATATCTATGTCTAATGATTTGTAAAAGTCAACTAAAGATTTAAATTTAACATAATACTCTATGGTATCATCACTATCAAAGTCGGGATTTTCTTTTTTAATATTCTCAAATTCCTCAATTCCTCCTTTAAGGCTTGGATGTAATTGCATTAGAATATCAATGACTCTATGTCTTTCTTCAATTTCAAGATCATCAAAACTATTTAAGTTATTACCTAATTCTTTTAAATATTCTTTCTCATCTTCAGGTAATTCTTCGAATTTACTTGAAATCTTATTAATGTATGGACTATTATTAAATATTTCCTTTACTTTTCTATAGTAATATTTCGCATTGATTTTATTTAGTACAGGTTTAAATATAATTAAAATATATAAATATCGGCTTGGTTGGGGATACCAGAAGGATACAATAAGTGAAATTACAATAATGATTGGGTAATAAAATGTTTCGAATCCACTAGTTCTAATACTCATATCATTATTAAATAGTTTTTTAGCATTTTTTATATAACTTGAATCTAAGCTTATTTTAAGATGTAACCTTTTGGAAACAATGTAAAACCATTGAAGTACAAGTATTAAACCCATATATAAATTGGTTAAATGATAGTATTGTACAAATATTGGAAACTCTTCGCCAAAATTAGTAACTAATGTAATAATTATAGGATATAAACTTACACCTAGTAGTAAAGCTAATGTAATTATCATTAGTGTTTTATCAGTTTTTTCGATTAAAGATAAAAGTTCTCTTTGTGTAATCCAGTTGTTTCCAAGTACGATAAAACATACAATAAATAAAAATATCTGTGATTTTAATTGTTCAAGATATATTGGAAGTCCTGCAGCAGTTAATTGTCCAGTATTAGGTACAACAATAGAAAATGTTAGGATAGTCATTGCTACGGCAAATATTCCATCTACAATTGATTCTAATGTGTCACTGGAAATATATTCCATATCTTCATCTTGTAAATACTTATCGCTCATAGATTTACTTATTTTTTTAATATTATTTAAATTTTGATTAATTAAGCATATTCTTATTAATTAAGAGAACTAATAAATAATATTAATATATAACAATAGTTTATTTTTATATATTAAATATATTATATCTAAAAATAATATTATAATTATTATAAAGATAAAATGATGATTATTTTAAAAAAGGGATGGGTAGTCGTTTTTGGATTTATCTTTTAATTTAAAGATTAATATTTATCTTATTATTATAAGAAGCATTATTCAATTGAAATTATTATAGTTAATTTATAGGGAGAGAAAAGATGGATTATGATTTAATACTCATAAGATATGGGGAATTAGCTCTTAAAAGTACTAAAATCAGATTAAGATTTGAGAGAAAATTAGTTAAAAATATATCAGCATCAATAGATGGAAATATCAAAAGAGATCAGGGAAGGATATTTCTAGAACCTGAAAGTTTTGAAGATGCGCTAGAGAAATTAGATAAGATATTTGGTATTGTATCTTATTCTCCGGTAGTAAGAACTAAAACCACTAAAGAGGATGTAACTAAAACATTAACTGAATATACCAAACACTTAATTAGTGAGGGATTATTGAAGGAGGGTATGACTTTTGCAATAAGATGTAGACGTGTTGGAAATCATGATTTCACATCTCAGGAAGCTGGAGCATTCTGCGGATCCGTTGTAATTGACACCATACCTCTTAAGGTAAACCTATCTAATCCTGACTTTGAAATCTTTGTTGAAATCAGGGATAATGATACCTATATCTATCATGAAAAGATTGACGGACCTGGAGGTCTTCCACTTGGAACTCAGGGAAAAGTTGTAGTTTTAATGTCAAGCGGTATTGATTCTCCTGTTGCTGCTTATTTAATGATGAAAAGAGGCTGTGCCGTAACAGCCCTTAATTTTGATAATAGTCCATATACAACATCTGATGCAAGAAATAATTTTAATGATTTGGTGGACCAATTGCAAACTTATGCATCAGGTGTTCCAATTCAAAAAAGAGTAGCACCATATGGGGAATATCTTAAGACATGTAAAAATAAAGGTCCTGATAAGATGACCTGTGTTTTATGTAAATCAGGTATGTATAAAACAGCTGAAAAACTCGCAAAAGAGATTGGTGCTCTAGCTATTGTCGATGGAAGTAGTGTTGGTCAGGTAGCTTCTCAAACACTTCAAAATATTTTATCCTCCCGTTATGGTGTGGATATGCCTATTCTTAGTCCATTGATTGGTATGGATAAATTAGAAACAACACGTATTGCTGATAAGATCGGTACTTTTGAAATATCCAAAAGGGATGATGGCGGTTGTAAAGCTGTACCTAAATATCCTGAAACACAAGCAGATTTAAATAGGGTAATTAAAGCTCAAGAGGATATCTCTCAGGAAGAGGAACTGGATAAAGTTTTTAAAAATATTGAAAAAGAGGATTAAATAATTCTTTTCTTATATTTTTTTGATTAATTTAATTATTTTCTTAGTTTTTTTTAAAATTCTATTTATTTTCTTATTTTTGTATAGATGGTTTATTTTCTTATTTCATTTAGGAATTATTTCTATTTTCTTATTTTTGTTCAAGTGGTTTATTTTATTATGTTATTTAAAAATTCAATTTATTTTATAATTTTGAAATATTTTCAGATTTATTCATTTTTTTAGATATCTAATTTAATTTTTCTTATTCCTATTATTTGTCATGCCATTTTTCTTCAATTAATCTAAACTTGTGTTTTTAATTGTATAAACATAATATTTATAATACTTAAACAACTATATACTATATGTTTATAGTAGTGCAATAAAACTTTTTTAATATTAATAACTTTTTAATGTTACAAGGAATAAGTTACTATTTTTATACTTCTTTCGATTGATTTTTTTATATATTGTCTATTTATTGCAATTTTATTTATTTATCTAACTTTATTTTATTGCTCTAATTATTAAAATGACGGTGGTATGGTGATTGGTGAATTAATTTCATTATTTACAAGTCAAAGTGATTTGTTCATAAATCTTACTATTGAACATTTGGAAATATCTTTAATTGCTATTATTCTATCAATTATTATTGGACTTGGGCTTGGAATTACTGTAAGTGAATATCCTAGAAACAAGTGGATATTAACACTTGTAAATATTATTTATACCATTCCTTCTATTGCGCTCTTCGGTTTTCTTATACCTGTTGTAGGTGTGGGTGATACAAATGCTATTATTGCACTAACAGTTTATGGTTTGCTTCCTATGGTAAGAAACACTTATACTGGAATTAAAACTATTGATCCGGGTATTATCGAAGCTGCAGAGGGAATGGGTAGTACAGATAGACAGATCTTATTTAAGATTAAACTACCTTTGGCTTTACCTCATATTATGTCAGCAATTAGAAATATGTCTGTTATGACTATTGCTCTTGCAGGTATTGCATCTTTTATTGGAGCTGGTGGTCTTGGAGTAGCTATCTATCGTGGAATTACAACTAACAACATTGATCTTGTACTTGCTGGGAGTATATTGATTACTATAGTGGCTTTAGCATTTGATTATATACTTCTGCTTGTTGAAAAAATTACAAAGGTAGGTCGATCAAGGAAAAAATTCTTTGGTTTCCTTAAAAACAAGAAATTCATTGCTGTGGTTATTATTGCTATAGTTGCATTAGGCGCATATGAGGTTTATGATAATTATGGTCATGAAACCATTCATGTCGCATCAAAATCATATACAGAACAATACATTTTAGGATACATGTTAGAAGAGTTGATTGAACATGATACTGACTATAAGGTTCAGTTGACTAACGGTATTTCTGGAGGTACTTCCACGATTCAGGGAGGTATGGAGAAGGGTGAATTTGACATTTATCCCGAGTATACTGGTGTAGGTTGGATGTCTGTTTTGCATGAAAATAATATATATTCTGAATCAATGTTTCCTACTCTTAAAAAGGAATTTAAAGAAAAGTATAATGAACGATGGTTAGATACTTATGGATTCCAGAATACTTATGCAATTGCTGTTCCAAATTCAATAGCAAAGAAATATGATCTAAAAACCATCTCTGATTTATCTGCAGTATCTAACCAATTAACATTTGGTGCAGAATCAGATTATTTCTCAAGAGCTGATGGTTATGATAATCTAACTAAAACATATGGTCTTAACTTTAAGAATACCATGGATTTGGATGTAAGTCTTAAATATGATGCGGTTTCACAAGGAAAAATTGATGTGGTGGAGGTTTATACAACCGATGGAAGGTTATATGATTCTAACTTAACAATTCTTCAAGATGATAAACACTTTTTCCCATCCTACTATTGCTGTTCCCTTGTAAGTGAGGAGACTATTGAAAAACATCCAGATTTAATTCCTGTATTAAACAAATTAAAGGGTAAAATCTCTACAGAGGAAATGAGGCAAATGAATTATGAGGTTGATGTTGAGAAGAAAGATCCTAAAGATGTTGCTCATGATTTCTTAGTTAAAAAAGGATTAATTTAATAAGGTGATAAGATGGATGAAAACACATCTAATAATTTCATTGAATTTAGGAATATAAAGAAATCCTATGGGGATAATCTGGTTATTCCTAATCTTAATTTAAGTATTGAAAAAGGTGACTTTCTAACTGTCATTGGAAGTTCTGGTTGTGGTAAAACGACTATGTTGAAGATGATTAATCGTTTAATCACTCCTGATAGTGGTGATATATTTATCGATGGTAAAAATATTGCTGATTTTGATGTTGTAAACTTAAGGAGAAAAATCGGATATTCTATTCAGGGAACAATGCTTTTTCCACATTTAACTGTTAAAGAGAATATTTCCTATGTGCCTGATTTAATTGAAGAAGATGAAAAAAAGGAAATTAAAAGAAGATATGGGGAAAATAGTTCTAGAAAAATTAAGATTAGAAAGAACCAAGAACAGAAGGATGAGGAAAAGGCAACATCTGACAATAAAGATTCAAAGATTAATAAATGGTTGGATATTGTTGGTTTGGATTCTGATCTGTTAGAACGTTTTCCAAATGAGTTGTCTGGTGGTCAAAAACAGAGAGTAGGTATTGTAAGGGCACTTGCAGCATCACCAAGAATTCTTTTAATGGACGAGCCTTTTGGTGCTGTAGATGAGATTACTAGAGCTCAACTTCAAAAGGAAATTAAGATAATTCATGAAAAAACAGGTATTACAATTATCTTTGTAACTCATGATATTGGTGAGGCTTTATATCTTGGTGATCATGTTCTTGTAATGGATGGGGGTGAGATTATTCAGTATGATAAACCGTCTGAGATATTTTATCATCCTGCCACTCCATTTGTTGAAAGGCTCTGTGAAAGAACAAGAAAGATTATCTCTAAAGAATAATGGGGTATTCCTCAATTTTTCATTTTTTTCATAAAAAGAGATTTTTAAAATTCTATTTTTTTTATTTTAAATATAAAAACTAGCTATTTATTGTCTGTTTTGAAAGATTTTAATCTTTATCAGTTTTCAAAAATCATGTTTGATATTTTGATAAGGTCTTTCATATTAAAAAACTATTTTTATTTTATCACGATTTATCTATAATCATTAATTCTTATTAAAAAACTTAAACATTTTAGTAAGATTTTTCTTATTAAAAGAACTATCTTTAATTTTTCGTAATCTATTTATATTCACTGATTCCTATTAAAAAAAATTATGTTTAATATTTTGATAAAATTCTTTGTATGTTTTTAATATTTTGTACAAACTTTTTCTATTTTTTAGAAATAAATATTATATTTAATTAAAAAAATAAACAAATTATCAAAATTCTTGTTATCTTTTCTTTATTTTTAGATTGTCTTAGTATATGGATTGTTTTTTTAATTAAACCTTTAAAACTTTTGTTTTATTTATTTATACTTTAAAATATCTAATTTAACTTATAAAAAACATAAATTATCTTCTGTTTTTTATTTCTACTTAGTAAATTCTTTTATTTTTTTAATATTTTTTAATAGATTTAATATCAGGCAAATCTGTTAACTATCATTTTTTTAATAATTTTTTTAAGCGGATATCTATTTTTTATTTCAATTTAGCTTTATTTAAGTGATTTTTCTAAATAGAAAGGTTTATTATAAGTTAATCATAATAAAATATTATAAATTTATATTATAAGTTAAATAAAGTTCAAATTGAAAGTTTTTTCGTTTGTGTTTAAACATAAAAAGGTTATTGTGTACATTAACTTAATTTTCATTGTCAAATTTTGTTTAAACATAATTTTGTCTTTGTACACATAGGTTTTTTTTAATCATATTGATTTTGATTTTTCTTTATTTTTTAATCATGAAAATCTAAAGTATATTTTAAGAAAGTTAATTCTATATCTATTTAACTTTATTGTCATTATTGATATGATTTGCCTTATTAATCTTTTGATTAAATCTTAAAAGAGAATTATGTCTTTAAGAATTTGTCAAAAAAATTAGAGGGGTAAAAATGATAAGTGAATTAATAAATATTTTCATATCTCAGTCTGATTTATTTCTAAGCTTAACTATTGAACATCTTGAGATTTCAATCATTGCAGTTGTTTTAGCAATCATCATTGGACTTGGGCTTGGAATTACCGTAAGTGAATATCCTAGAAACAAGTGGATATTAACACTTGTAAATATTATTTATACCATTCCTTCTATTGCGCTCTTCGGTTTTCTTATACCTGTTGTAGGTGTCGGTGATACAAATGCTATTATTGCCCTTACTATCTATGGTCTGCTTCCTATGGTAAGAAACACCTATACGGGTATTAAGACAATTGATCCGGGTATTATTGAAGCTGCAGAGGGAATGGGTAGTACGGATAGACAGATCTTATTTAGGATTAAACTACCTTTGGCTTTACCTCATATTATGTCAGCGATTCGTAATATGACAGTCATGACTATTGCTCTTGCAGGTATTGCATCATTCGTTGGAGCTGGCGGTCTTGGAGTAGCTATCTATCGTGGAATCACGACTAATAATATTAATCTTGTACTTGCGGGAAGTATATTGATTACTATAGTGGCTTTAGTTATTGACGGTATTCTTGCAGTTGTTGAAAGACTTACAGCTGTAGGTCCATCAAGAAAGAAAGTTACTAGGTTCTTTAAGAATAAAAAGGTTATAGCAGCAATTTTAATTATTATTATTGCAATTGCAGGATATTATGTATATGATGAGGCTACCCATGCAACTATTAATGTTTCTACAAAAGCATTCACTGAACAATATATTATGGGATATATGTTAGAGGAGTTAATCGAACATGATACTAATTATAAGGTACATTTAACAAACGGTATCTCCGGAGGAGCTCCGATGATACAGGATGGTATGAACAAGGGAGACTTTGATTTACATCCAGAGTATGATGGTGTAGGATGGATGGAAGTATTGAATCTGCCAGGTAAGTATCGTGAGGAAAATAAATCCCAATTAGTGGATGCTTATGAGAAAAATTATAATGATCGATGGTTGGAAACATATGGATTTGAGAATACCTATAGATTGGCGGTGCCTAAATCTATTGCAGAACAATATAATCTTAAAACAACCTCAGATTTAGCAAGGGTATCAAACCAATTAACTTTTGGTGCGGAATCCGATTTCTTTAGTAGGGCAGACGGTTATGATAATCTAACTAAAGCTTATGGTCTTAATTTTAAAGATACT
>JBJEIL010000094.1:0-8037 GCA_051876995.1 Methanobrevibacter sp.
TATTAATTTAATCTAAATTTTAATAATTAAATTTAAAAACGAATTATTTTTACAAAATGATATTATGAAAGAATTTAAATTACATTCACCCTTTAAACCATTGGGGGACCAGCCTAAGGCTATTAGTTCGTTAGTTGATGGGGTAAATAAAGGATATCATGAACAAACATTGCTTGGAGTAACTGGTTCTGGTAAAACTTTTACAATGGCAAATGTTATTGAGAAGGTTCAAAAACCGACACTTGTTATCTCACACAATAAAACACTTGCAGCACAATTATATGAGGAATTTAAGGGATTCTTTCCAGAGAATGCTGTGGAATATTTTGTAAGTTATTATGACTATTATCAGCCGGAGGCATATGTTCCGAGAAGTGATACCTTTATTGATAAGGAAGCGTCAATTAATGAGGATATCGATATCCTAAGGCATTCCGCAACTCAATCCTTATTATCCCGAGATGATGTAATCGTTGTAAGCAGTGTTAGTTGTATATATGGTATCGGTTCACCTGAGGATTATGGGGAATTTGCCTTTCCAATAGAGGTTGGAGACCAATATGACAGGTCATTTATACTTTCACGTCTAATCTACCTTCAATATGAACGTAATGACATTGCATTTGAGAGGGGCCAATTCAGGGTCCGTGGTGATGTTATAGAATTAAACCCTGTAGACGGTACTTCCCCATTGAGAATTGAATTGTTTGGTGATGAAATCGATGAAATTTCCTTAATCGATCCTGTAACTAGAAAGAAGAAGGAATCTTTAGAACGTTATATGATCTTTCCTGCAAAACACTTTATTGTTGGTCAGGATAGAATGGAACAGGCGCTTAAAGATATAAGTGCTGAATTGGATGAACGTCTTAAAGAGTTAAATGCCCTTGGTAAATATGTGGAAGCTCAAAGATTAGAGCAAAGAACCAAATTTGACATGGAAATGCTTCAGGAGATGGGTTATTGTCCAGGTATTGAAAATTATTCCATGCATTTGTCTGGTCGTAATTGGGGTGATATGCCGTATTCACTTCTTAAATATTTCCCGAGTGATTATTTGACAATTATTGATGAATCACATGTTACCATTCCACAGATTAGAGGGATGTATAATGGGGATAGGGCACGTAAACAAACCTTAGTTGACTATGGTTTCAGACTTCCATCTGCAAAGGAAAATAGACCATTAAAATTTGATGAATTTGAAAAATCTGTAAATCAGGTAATATATATTTCTGCAACACCTGGTCAATATGAACTATCAAGAAGTAATAATGTTGTGGAACAAATCATCAGGCCTACAGGTCTAGTGGATCCGGAGGTAATCATTCGTCCTGTTAAAGGCCAGGTAGAGGATTTACTTGGTGAGGTTCAAAAACGCGCTAAACGTGATGAACGTGTATTGGTTACCACTTTAACTAAGCGTATGGCAGAGGATTTAACGGATTACTTTGCAAAAATAGGTGTTAAGGTCCATTATTTACATTCTGAAATTGATACCCTGGAACGTATTGACATTATTGATGATTTAAGACGTGGTGCCTTTGATGTTCTTGTCGGTGTAAACCTTTTAAGGGAAGGTCTAGATTTACCTGAGGTATCCCTTGTGGCTATTCTGGATGCAGATAAAGAGGGTTTCCTACGTAGTGAAACCTCTCTTATACAGACTATTGGAAGGGCGGCACGTAATGTTAATGGTCAGGTAATTATGTATGCCGATGAGATGACTGATTCCGTTAAAAATGCAAAAGAAATTACGGATAAAAGACGTTATATACAAATGGCCTACAATAAAAAGTATAACATTACTCCACGTTCAACTGAAAGAACCTTAAAAGAGAAGAAAGAGGACACTAAGAATAAGAAACTTTCTGAGATTAAAAAGATGCCTAAAGATGATTTAAGATTGCTTATTAAAGATCTACAAAAAGACATGGAAGAGGCTGCAAGCAATCTTGATTTTGAAAAGGCAGCATTACTTAGGGATGAAATAGTTGAACTTAAAGGTTTGTTAAATTAATGGTTATTTTTTATTAAAAAGGATAGTTTTATATTATACGAACCATAAAAAATACTATTATTTTTACAAGTATTAATTTATTTTCATTGAAAATTATGGCTAGAAGGTCAAATAAAATAGGAATTAGGTGAAATTATGGCTAGAAGGTCAAATAAAAGAGAAATTGTTATTAAGGGTGCAAGAGAACACAATCTTCAAAATATAGACTTAAATTTACCTAGGGATGAGTTTATTGTAATCACAGGTTTAAGTGGTTCAGGCAAATCCTCACTTGCATTTGATACTATCTATGCTGAAGGACAACGTAGGTATGTGGAATCTTTATCCTCATATGCAAGACAATTCTTAGGTCAAATGGATAAACCGGAATTAGATTATATTGAAGGATTATCACCAGCCATATCAATAGATCAGAAAACTACTAGGGTAAATCCTAGAAGTACAGTAGGTACCATTACAGAAATCTACGATTATTTAAGATTATTATATGCACGTATTGGAATTCCACATTGTCCTAATTGTGGTAGGGAAATATCACAACAGACAGTTGGTCAGATTGCAGAAAACATTATGGAGGAAGGTGAAGGTCTTAAAATACATGTATTGGCTCCAATTATAAAAGACCGTAAAGGTGAACATAGACAGGTCTTTGAAGAATATCGCGAGAAAGGATTTGTGAGAGCTAGAGTGGATGGTGAAATTAGAGACCTTGAAGAGGATATAAACCTTAGAAAAAACTATAAACATACTATTGATATTGTAGTAGATAGATTAAAAATAAGAAACACGGTGGATTTTAAAAGAAGATTAACCGATTCGCTTGAAACGGCAACAAAGTTTGGTGAGGGTACCGTAAGAATATTATTTGAAACAGGGGATGGAGAGGATTATGAGAAACTCTATTCCGAAGACTTTGCATGTGTTGACTGTGGCTTAAGTTTCGAGGAGTTAACACCCCGTATGTTTTCATTTAACTCCCCACAGGGCGCATGTCCTGAGTGTAAGGGAATAGGTTCTAAACTTGAAATCGATCCGGATTTGGTTGTACCTGACAAAAGCCTTTCAATAAATGAGGGAGCTATTGCTCCTTGGAAAAATTCCAATAAAAAAGATAATTACTATAATCAGATGTTACAAGCAGTGGCAGATTTCTATGGTTTTTCCCTGGATACTCCATTTGAAGATTTGGATAAGAAATACCAGAATATCATATTATTTGGTTCTAAAGAAAAGATTCCATTTTCATTTAGAAGAAGAAATCGTTCATATATGGTTAACAGGCCATATGAGGGAGTGGTCATTCGACTTCAAAGATTATATTTCGAGACAAAATCCAATTGGAATAGAAAACATATATCCAAATTTATGAGTGATCGTAAATGTTACGTCTGTAATGGTAGAAGATTACGTCCCGAGATTTTAGCAGTTACCGTTGGCGGTAAAAATATTGCCGAAGTCTGTGAGATGTCTATCAAAAATTCATATGAATTCTTTAAAGATTTAAAACTTAATAAAAGGGAAAAATATATTGCAAATGAAGTTCTAAAAGAGATAAAACAAAGACTTAAATTCCTTGTGGACGTTGGACTTGACTATATCAGTATGGCTCGTTCATCAGGTACCTTATCTGGTGGTGAAGCTCAAAGAATCCGTCTGGCTACTCAAATAGGTTCAGGACTTGTAGGTGTTTTATATATATTGGATGAACCAAGTATCGGTCTTCATCAAAGGGATAACCGTAAACTCATAAATACCCTTGAACATCTTTGTAATATTGGTAATACACTGGTTGTAGTTGAACATGATGAGGAAACCATATTATCTGCAGATTATGTGGTGGATATAGGACCTGGTGCCGGTGAACATGGTGGACGTGTAATAGCAGAGGGTACTCCTGCAGATATAATTGCATCTGATGAGTCAATAACCGGCAGATACCTATCAAGAAAAGAAACCATACCTATACCAAGTAAAAGAAGAGAGGGTAATGGGGACTTTATTACAATTAAAGGTGCAAGGGAAAACAATCTGAAAAACATAGATGTCAAGATTCCCCTCGGTTTATTTACATGTGTAACCGGTGTAAGCGGATCTGGTAAGAGTAGTCTTGTAAATGAAATTCTCTATAAAGGCCTTAAAGGTAAATTGGAACATAAATATGCATTTGCAGGTGACCATGACGACATTGAGGGTTATGAGAATATTGATAAACTGATTATCATAGATCAAAATCCTATCGGTAGAACTCCAAGAAGTAATCCTGCAACATATATAGGTTTATTTACTCCTATACGTGAATTATTCGCAAAAACACCTGAGGCTAAAGCAAGGGGATATAAACCTGGAAGATTTAGTTTTAATGTAAAGGGTGGAAGATGTGAGGCATGTCATGGTGACGGAATTATACAGATAGAAATGCAATTCTTATCTGATGTGTTTGTACCATGTGAGGTATGCCATGGTAGAAGATATAATGAGGAGACCTTGGATATTAGGTATAAAGGTAAAAATATTTATGATGTGCTTGAGATGACTGTAGAGGAGGCTCTTGAATTTTTTGAGAATATTCCAATAATCCATAAAAAGCTTCAAACATTGGAGGATGTAGGTTTGGGTTATGTTAAATTAGGTCAACCTGCAACAACATTATCTGGTGGTGAGGCACAAAGGGTAAAACTTGCAAAAGAGTTATCTAAAACCTCCACAGGTAAAACATTATATATTCTTGATGAACCTACTACAGGTCTTCACTTTGCAGATATTAGGAGATTGCTTTCAGTTCTTGAAAGATTAACAGACGCCGGAAATAGCGTTGTTGTAATTGAACATAATTTGGATGTCATTAAAACGGCGGACCATATTATTGATCTAGGACCTGAAGGTGGAGAAGGTGGCGGACGTGTTATTGCAGAGGGAACACCTGAAGAGGTTGCAGAATCCGGTACTTATACTGGTGATTTCTTAAAAGAGATGTTGTCTGATAATATCACACCACTTGCAAAAGAGCTCATTGAGGAAAATAGTGGAAAATAGTTAAATTTTTAACTATTTTTTTTTATTTGTTTATTTCTATTTTTTTTTAAAATTTAATTTTTATCATGTATTCATATTCAACTTTACTAGTTTTTGTTATTAGTTTTTCTAATAATCATTAAAATTTGAATAATTATGTTCTAATGAAAAAATAATAAACCATATATCAAGTATGTAATGGAGAAAAATCGATTATTTTTTGTTTTATAGGATTATCATAACATTCGCTGTTTATTAATTTAAATTTAAAATGGTATTGTTCCTTATAAAAATATGATTTGTCACTCAGTTTTTAATGTTAATAATTTTTTCTTATAGTTCATATCAAAAATTTTAAATAACGAAGTTTTTATATTATCAATTGTTTACAGAATATTCTTCAATATTGGGAAACATTTTTTGATTTTTTTAATTTTTTCTTAAAACAAGAAGAAAATCTTTAAACATAATTATACTTAATCACTATTAAAATGTTATTTTGAATATTTTACTTATTTAAGAAATATTCTACTTTTTAAAAAAGTATAAACATTTCAATATAATTAAGGAGGGAAAGTTATGGTAAAAAAAGAATATTTTGATTTAACGGGTAAAGTTGCGGTAGTTACTGGTGCTTCATCGGTATCGGATTTCAAATTTCTAAAGCTTTTGCCAATCAAGGTGCTAACTTAGCATTGTTTGCAAGAAGAGAAGAAAGATTGAAAGAAAATGTAGATTTAATCAAAGAAGAATATGGTGTAGATGTAATTTACTGTGTTACTGATGTAACCGACGTTGAGAATGTTGCAGATTCTGTTAAAAAAGTTGTTGACAAATTTGGACAAATTGATATTCTATTCTGTGCAGCAGGTATGGGATCAAACAAACCTGTCATGGATCAATCATATGATGAATGGGAAAAACACCTTGCTGTAGATTTAGGTGGAGTATACAACTGTTGTAGGGAAGTTGGAAAAGTAATGATTGAGCAGAAACATGGTAAAATTATTAATGTAGGATCTATTCATTCACTTGTTATAACTCCGGGTGGAGGAATTAGTGCGTATGCTGCAGCTAAAGGAGGAGTAATGAACTTAACTAAAAATTTAGCTGTGGAATGGGCGCCATATAATATTCAATGTAATGCAATTGGACCTGCAGTATTTGAAACAGAACTTACTAAAGATGCTATTGAAACTCCTGGATTTATGGATGCCATTAAAGCATATTGTCCAATGCAGAGGTTAGGTAAACCTGGAGAGCTTGATGGTGCTGTAATTTACTTAGCATCTGATGCATCAAGTTATACTACTGGTCAATTAATTTGTATTGACGGTGGATGGACTGCAATATAATCTAAGTTTAAATTAAATTAGGGATAAATCTATTTTATCTCTTATTTTTAATTTTTAATAGTATTATATCCACTAAATATAATTAAATGTTTTATTGACTATTTTTAATGTAATATTTTTTTTCAAATTTTCAAATAATGTATATTAATATATTTTATAAAGTTTTTTTTTAAAAATCTTTAATATCTGTTTTTATATATTCTTATTAATTTTTGATTTATATTTAAATTATTTTCAGTTATTTTTATAAATCCTAATATGAATTTTAACATTAAATTGTAGGTAGGAATTGGAAAACTATCTAAAAACTAATTTATTTTCTAAATCTATTATCTTTTGAAATTTTTAAAAAATCGTTTTTGCATATATTAATAAAAATAAAAGGTTTAAATTCTTAAATATAGTTATTGTAGATGAATTCGTCATTATTTTTAAAAAATACCTAATTATAACTTTGTTATAAAAGTTTTTATATAATATTAATTAGATATATTCTATTAATTGAATTAAGAGGTATTAAAATGGTAGATTATGACATTTCTAAAAACAATGAATATGCTAATATTTTAGAGGAAAAATTAGGTTTAGACAGTAAGATTGTAGCTATTAAATTTTATGATAATGAAAACGAAATTCCTGAAGGTATTGGAAAAATAGAAACTCCTGTAAGACATTGTGAAATGGTTAAAAAGGCAAGTCGTGGAGAATCATTCTATGCTACCAAAGATGAAGAGGCATGTAAAGGTGGTTCAGCTGCTTTAGGTCTTGAAGATGCTCCTAAAAAAGTCGCAAGTGGTGAAAAATACTTTGAACTTGGAAGATTCAAATCATTAGAAGACGGCAAAAAAGTAGCTGATAATTTAACAAAAGTCTCAGTAAGACATGCAGGAATTATTTATCAGCCTTTGGAAGATGCAGAATTTGAACCTGATGTAATTGTATACTTTGGTAAACCAATTTCCGGTATGAGAACTGCACAGGCTTATGTATATGAATATGCAGACAAATTTGAACCAAATTTCTCAGGTATTCAATCATTATGTGGTGATGCAGTTGCTACACCAATAGAAACAGGAAAACCAAATGCAACTTTAGGTTGTGACGGATCTAGAAAAGCTGCTAAGGTTAAAGATGAAGAATTAGCTGTTGGTATTAATAAATCTGAAATTGCAAATATTGTTGCTGCAGTTGATAAGATTTTATAAATATCTTTTTTTTTTAATTTATATTTTTATTATTTTTTAATTAATATTTTAATAATTCTTGAAAAAAAAGAAAAATAAAATAAAAAATATTTAATTTTTACGTTTCTTAGCTATAATTAATATAATTAAAGCTGAAAGTAAAGCAATTATAGGATTACCTGTTTTTGGCAATGCACTAGTTTTAATATTAATGGTTGAGTTTTGACTGTTTGATGGACTAATTTTATTATTATTTATATTGTTAGCATTGTTTTTCTTGTTCATCCTGTTATTTGTATTGTTATTGTTAGTATTGTTATTATTTGGAACATTTATGTTGAATGAAATGTTATTAGTTACATTTGAAAATATTTTATCTCCATTAAATACTGTATTTATGTGGTATTTGCTATTTTTAAGATTAGATAATTTTAAACTACCTTTTCCATCAATAATATCTACAGTA
>JBJEIL010000095.1:0-37587 GCA_051876995.1 Methanobrevibacter sp.
CCATAATCCTGACCATTTGACAGATGCAGCTGCTTCGTATGAAGCTTGAACAAAGCTTCTGAAAGCAATAATCCATCCGATTAATCCGACAACAACAATAAGTAACCAAGCAGAGTGGCCTAAAGGAATAGTACAAATACCAACAATAATCATTGATAAGAATGCTGCAGAAGCAGCACATTTAAGGGTTCTTACTTGATCTTCGTTAGGTCCTAAACAAGCGTTGTAAGGGTGTTGGATTGCCATAGTGTTTAAGATAAATAATAAAGCAATGAAACCAGTTGCAACTACATTATTTAAGATTGGGGTAAAATCAATAGAACCAGCGATAGCTGCAGAGAAAGCTACAACAGATAATGCAGCAGCACCAGCAAGTTCAGTAGTACATCTTTCTAATACAGGGATTTTCATACCGACAATTTTTTTAGCAACAACAGCAATGATTAAACCAATAATACAACCAAATACTAAAGCTAAAACAGGTCCAGCAATAGCAAGATTAAATTGAGCACCAACAGCAAGTCCTGCTAAAGCAGCGACACAACCTGCACCTAAAGACATGTATCCAATGGAAGGTACACCAGTACCTAAACCATAACTTGCAACTCTACGAATAGCATCTGATCCCCATAGAATAGCACAAACTCCACCTAAGCATGCAAATAAAGGTCCAATGGTAGCATTAACAGTTGATAAATAAACTAAAATTAATCCACCAATAACACCTAATATTAATAAATTTGTTGAACTAACAGCTTGTCCTTCGTCAGCCATTTAAATACCTCCAACAATAAGTGCAATAAAAATAGCAATTACTAAAGATGCGATAATACTAGCTAAAGCTCCGTTACCAATTCTTTTAAATTTAGGATCGTGGAAACCTTCAATAGTACCTCCGATATTGTATGAAGCAACTACAGAGTTTACAAAGAATAAACCAATTGAACAAATAGCAGCAACACCAATAACAACTGGCATATTACCAGCGAATATGGTAGAACTTTTAGCCATTTCTTGAACAGCATAGAAAGCCATTCCTCCACCAATACCACCTAAAGCAGAACCGATGATACCACTAACAAAAGATACAGTAGGAACACCGTGACCTTCGGTACCAGGAGTTTTATAAGCAGCTTGTGGTAATCCAGTAATTGGATCTTTTTCAACTTTACCTGAACTTGGTACTACACCTACACCAAATACATAAATAAAGTTACCAAAGAGCATAGTAATACCCATCATCATCATAGAACCAATAGCACCTGCAAGAAGAATTAATCCAAGACCAGCACCTTCTAATGAAGCTGCAGTGATTAATCCAGTCATTCCTGCACCAGCTGCTAACATAGCAGTACCAGTACCTACACCAGTAGCAGTAGACATAGCTGCAGGAGCTCCACCTACAGGAATAAAGTGTACACCAGCACCCATACAGACACCAGCAATGATAATTAATAACATCATGATTAAATCCATTGTAAAACCTCCTTATTCCTCTTCATATGGACCAAATTTATTTCTAGCATAAGTTTCAACTTTGTAATTTAAGTAAATTAAAAGTAAAACAATAATGATACCAGCAATTTGTCCACCAATAGTTCCGAAAACAATAGTAATCCAGAAGCTTAAAAATACAATTAAACCGAAACATAATCCAGTAATAGGTCCACCAAATCTAGAACAGAAACCTACTACATCAATAGAGTTTTTAGCTCCGATAGCTTCTTTAGTTACAATATCCCCTTGAATAGCTACAGGAGTACCAGCACCATAAGCGAATTTTTGGTATTCACTTTCAGATCCATAGTATACATCACCAGTAGATGATCCAATAGCACCAATAGTTATACCCCAAAGTACAGCTAAGATTGGTAATGGGAATATGTGTAAAGCACTTCCATTAATAGGAATAATCATTAAATAAGACATACCAACAATACAAAAAGTAGCAATAAATCCATGACCAGCAATTGGTCCTAAACATTCAGTCAATACATCCATAAACAATGGTTGTCCAAATTGAGATTGACCTACAATACGTCCCATATGAGAAGTTACTGTATAAATAGAATGAACGAAAGCACCAACAACTGCACCTAATGCAATTGCTACAATAGGCATTACGTTTAAGTATGACATAAATACAAATGCAACAGCACCAGCAACACCACACCATACACCGTATGCTACAGGTTCACCGGAAGTTGCCTTATTTATAATTCTATGTAAATGTCCCATTTGAGGAGCTAACTGAACTTGTGAGTTAGGGTTACTTTGTGAACCTACATCAGATTCTAAATCTTCTGCAGCTCCACCGATAGTTGCAGCAGCACCCATCAATGCGACAACACCTAAAGTTATAGGGTCCATAAATTTTTTCCTCCTTAGTTTTTATTAAATTAATAATTTAATAAACGTGAAATGTAGATTTTTTATTTAAATTGTCAAATCAAACAATTAAAATTTATTTTTGATAATAAATTTTATTCATAATATTAATCCAAATATTAATCTCTTCATTTATTTGATACATCAGTAAAACTAAAAAACCAATGTATTAATAATAATATTTTAACTTTTATATAAAAACTTTTCTAAATTTCTTCACTAGATAAAAAAAAATTAAAAAGAAATAAATAGGTGTTAATACACCTATTTAGCTGGAATGATTAAAGATCTTTCACCGGCAGGTGAGAATTCTCTTAAAGCACCTTTAGCAATTTCAGCACGTGGTTGAGTGAAGTCGAAGCATAAGTTCTTATCAGCAAATGCAATTTTAATTAATGGGTTAAATGAAAATGCATCTTTACGTGCAGCGTGAGGAGCTTGTGCAATACCTGCGTATTCACCTTGGTGACCTACGTTCATTGCATAGTTAGGATAGTTAGGACCTCTCATTTCAAGTGGTAAACCTTCATCGTTTCTGATAGAGAATACGTTAGCAGCACCACATTGATCTTGTAAATCGTAACCATAGAATCCTAATCTGGAGTGTTGTTCTTTGTGTAAGTATTGTGATAAGTACCATGCACTTAAACCAGTTTGAGAGTTACCAGTTGCAAATGCAGTACAACAACCAGAAGCAGCCGCAGTAACAGCAGCTCTTTGAGATCCACCGAATTGGGTTTCAAGTAAAGCTGGATATTCATCATATTGTTCTAATGCATAGAAGGTTACTTCAGAACCTACATCAAGAACAGTATCCATGTTGTTTGGAGCTTCGGTTAATCCACCATATTTATCTTCCACATAATCTTTACCATAGTAAGTGAAGTCATCAAGGATGTTATCAGTATATGCTGCGGTAGCATATTGGGTGAATCCTACACCACCAGACATGTATGAACCTAACCAGATTTGATCGTATAATGCAGCACCAGCAGCTACAACATCTAAGGTTACTTTTACTGGGTCATCCACATTAACTCTGGAAGATTGTACAATATCAGCTATGTAACCGAATGGTACACCACCAGGTTCGTTAGCTGCTCTTGCTCTTCTTTGTGGTAATGGAGCACCCATTTGAATAACTTCTGCGTGTTTTGTTGCAAATGCGAAATCACCAGTTGCACCTTCACCAGCACATTGGTTGTATGCGGAAATCATTGACATACCAATTTGCATAGCAGACCATCTTGAGGTAGTACCTCCATCACAAACTCTTCCTACTAAAGAAGGAACTCTAACAACTTGCCAGATTTTATCTCCAACTTCAGCTTTAAGTTGGGCAGCTTGGTCATCAGGGAATTCTTTGTTAATATCTAAAACATAACATTGATCGATTTCATCTGCTAACTCATCGTCACCAGTGAAAATTTTAACATAACTGTCTGATACTAAGTATGGGTTAGTTTCTACCATGTGTTCTTGTACAACTGCTGCACCAGGCATTGCGTGGTTTACAGTTTCTAAGTAATTAGTAATGGTTTCAGGAGTTACTTCCATACCTAATCTTCTTTGAAGTACGTTATGAGCAGTGTTTAATCCTACAAGTACGGTTTTTCTAATATCGTCCCATAATTGTTGAATAGCTGCATTGTTAATAAAGTGTAAATCATCTCCTTCTACAAAGGTATCAGTAGTAGATAATTGGTAAGGCATTAAAGTTCTTTGACCTAATGGACTTCCAATATCTGGGTTATACATAGGAATACCCCTTTCTTCAGCTATTTCTTTACCAGCTTCGTAAAATTGGGTTTTCCTTTCTGATTGTTTCCATCCACCTAAATTGTAGAAAGTAGTGGTTTTATCTTCTGGAGATTCTTTAAATTTTTTATTTAATGCTTCATAAAATTTCTTATCAGCCATAATAATAACCTCCCCTATTCAGGGTTATATCCTCCTTGAGTTCTTGTAAGGTGGATTTTATGTAATACTTCTACAGCGTCTTTGTCATCTCTGTATTTGTCACCATCTACTCTGTAAATAGTAGAGATAGATTTTAATTTGTCTTCATCTAAAGGTTCACCAATATCAATTGGTTCATCTAAAGGAATAGCAATTTGGTTTTTAACCATTTCGATATGTCCAGTTTCTTTGTTTTTAAGTTGTCTTCTTAACATATCAAACATGATACCGTCTTCATCTAATCTTAAAGAGTGACCGTGTACAGATTTACCTCTAATTCCAGTTCTTGCTGGGTCAAAGTATTCAGTTTCTAATAATTCTTTAGAAAGTTTTTCTAAATCTCTTTCCCTTGCTTCAATAACTTGTCTTCCTGATAAAGTACCAGTATCAATTCCTCTGTATCTGTTCATGTAAGATCTTGCTCTTACATAAGGTTGAGCTGGAGCAAAGTACATGGAATCAGCAAATTGAATATATCTTACTCTGTCTCCTGCTTTTGCACCATCAATAGGTGTAACAAGTTCTCTTACAATGTCATCAGGCTCATCCATTTCATCTAAAGGAGGGTGAACATGTTTATATTCTTCACCTGGAGCTCTGTGACCTAATATTTTTACTACATCTTCGTCTGAAATTTCTCGTAATTTTTCTAACTTTTGTTCTGGGTCAGCAAAATGTCTTCTGTTTTCAGAAACTTGAGATGTTCCTGGATAATATTGTGCCATAATCATGCATCTCCTAATGCTAATTTAACTTTTCTAATAATTTCGTCTAATTGTTCTTGAGAAACTGTTTGTCCTCTAATAACACCACTAATTATATTAATAATGGTTCCTTTTGTTTTAACCTCATCAGGCATAACCTTAGAAGTTTTAACCCCAATCTTTGCAAAATCCTCGAAATCAACAGGATATTCACAAATAATCACACAAGGTTTATTAACATTTCTTAATATTAATCTTGCTTTGTAAATAATATGGTTTCTAACACCACCTAAGTGAATGACTAATAACTTATATTGTTTTAATTGTTCAATCTCATCAGGAGTTAAACCAAATAAACTTGAAGCACCTGCACCTGGTGCATCTCCTGGAAGACCTGCACCACCATTTAATACCATAGTACTTGTAAGTAAATTAGCTTCACGTAGAGCGAATGTAATCTCACATACAGGCTTAGTAATATGTCTTTTACCTGGAGACATAGCTACTGCTATTACATCACTTCCACATTTAGCGAAAGTACCTCTTTGAGCAATACCTCCTCCTTCACCAAGACCCATAGTTTCTCGGCAATCAACTACATGAGTTGTTCTTCCTATCATATTACCTATTCCATATCATCATTAATAAAATTAAGATCATCTGCCATTTGTCTTCTAGCATCAGTCATACCGACCAATTCATCTGGAAGATTATCATCAGGACCATATTTAATAGCATCGGACACAGTCCTTTGCTTTCTAATATATTCACTTCTACTTGTGTTAATATCATATCCAAAAGGAAGATATTCACTGCAAATTTTATCAATTTCATTGATTGCAGACTCGGAAGTTAATTCAACCAATATACGACCTGTTTTAACTTTAAGGGTTATAGGTTGACCTTTAACAACTATTTCTCTTCTCTCCTTATATTGAGGAAGAAGATCAGGATCATCTGGGGGAAGTCTAGGTCCATGAATAATAGTCCTATTTACATCCTCTAAACTTTCAATATCATTTAAGATTTTCTCGGTTGTATCAGGACCAAGCATTCTATGTGGAAAAATTTCAATATCCATTATATCAACCCCATTATTAGACTTATTATTAAAAAATAATTAGTTTTTATAAATTTATATATCTCCTTTTATGTCTGAAGCTGCTTCAGCAACATATTTGAGAGGTTCTCTGAATTCATCAATACTACTGTATACTTCTTTAATTAATCCAGAAGTTGCTTCTGGAGAGAATAATTGAGTACCAGCATCTAAAGACATACCTGCAGCTACACAAGGAATAGTGTAACCTTTACTGTGTCTAGTTACAACGTGGTTTCCGTTGAATAAACCAGGACCTCCTCCACCATAGATAGAGTGACTGAAGAAACTGAATCCTACAGCTACACCTTCACCTCTACCAAAGTCGAGACCAGGTAAACCAGTTGCAAATTCAATTGAATCGTTGAAGTATAAAAGTGTGGATGGAATACCTTGAGCAGCACGAGCAGCACCAACGTTTACCATAGTTGCAGCAACAGAACCTGCAGCTACATATGCGTTCCATTTTGCGAAATCGTCGGTTTGGTATAAATTAAATCCATGTAAATCTTTTTCAACAGAAATTACATTATCATCAATTGCTCTTTGAATAGTATCATTCATAATGTCACCAACGGAAGAGTCAGTAGCATTATCTTGTACTAAACTTAAGACCATGTTATCAGCATTCATACCTTGGTAAGCTAAACCTAATAAGTGAGTTCTTTCGAATGCACCAATTGCATCTCCCATTTCAAACATAGCAGTTTGTTCTAAGATACTAGCTAAAGCAGTAGCTTGGAAACTGTTTTTAAGGGTAGTTGCAACCATATCGTTAGCTTTAATGTTCCTGAATGAGTAACCAGGACCTTCTAATTTTTGAGGTACATCTAACATAGTTTTAATATTAGATCCGTCATAACTTACGGTTTGAGGATACATACCTAAGATAGCAGCTTTAACCATGTTAGCATCATACATACTTACATCACATGTTTCAACAATAGCTTGGGTTAATGCAGTGGAAGTTGCTAAGGTTGCAACAGAGTATTCTGCAGCTACATCAATTCTTCTTGTAGGTACTTGTACTAAAAGTCTTTTACCTCCGGAAAGAGGTTCAACTACAGTATCATCATCTTCAGTTACTTGAATCATTTTTTTTACAGAAGCTGCAATCGCATCTACATTTGCTACAATATCAAGATCTAATTCTCTTCCTAATATTTTAGAAGCTTTTGTTCCAACAGCAGCATTACGTAATGAATTTTCAATACCTTCTAAGTTTACAGCAACGGTTCTTTTAATACCAGCAGTAATTTCTTTAATAGCTGGATTACGTACTGGACTTAGAGCTTCAATAGGTACATCACTATCAATTAATGTACCTCTATCGTCGTATAAATCGACTTTATCATCAAACTTCGCCAATTTTTTCCCTCCTAAATAAATAGAGTTACAAATATACCACTTAACATAAACTTTAGTTTTTGTTTGATTATGTCAAGTTAGCTACAAAGCAAGTATTTTGCATAGAAGCATATGGTATACAAATTTTAATATCTTAAAGATATAATATAAATATTACCTTTTTTTACAATCAGTAAAATTTATAAGTAATAATAAATCCCTTTTAATTAGTAAAAAAAGAATAAAAAGTAATACTTTTTTAAAAGACAAAACAGGAAAATTAAGGTAAATAAAGAAAATAAACCGATTGTAAAATAAAAAAAATAACTCAATATTTTTTTAGTTTAATCAAAATAATTTAAAATCCATTTAAGATAAATTAAAAAAGAATTAAAAAGAACTTAAAATTCAATGATATTGTATTAAATTAATAAATTTAAAAAAAGGTATTACTCCAAATATGAAAAGATAATAAAAAAATTTTAAAAAATTTGAAAACATTAATAAATAAAATAAATTAAAATAGACTAACTTTAGAATAAACTAATATATTATATTAAAAAAATCTTTAAAACAAAATAACCTAAAATGAATATAAACTATCAGTAAATCATATTTTAAAGAAAAAATAAACCCCTTAAAAATTGTTTTAAATTTTTCTAAAAAAGAATTTTTCAAATTAATATTAAAGATATAAATGGAACTGCTGAAAATAGTAAAAACTAATATTATAAAAAATAGATATAGTTATTTAGTATTAAATATTTACAACAATTAATATATTAAACAATATATAACAATAAAAAAAATTATAAACCGAAGGATTAAAATGCAAATTTTAGCAGATGTTGGTGGTATTCCAGGAAAGGATTGTAGGGGTTTTTGTAAATACTGCTACTTTAAGAAGGTCAAGGATGTGAAACCTTTAGGATGCAAATATTGTCCACCTAATCAAATAGGATGTGAAAGATGTTCCATAGGAATTCAAGATGCGGAATCTGAATTTAAACCGTTTTATCTAGTTGCTAACGAGGTTCAAACCACATTAATGTTAAACCCACCTAGAGACAATAACCTAAAAATAAATATTAGTGGTGGAGGAGACGTAAGCTGTTATCCTCAGATTAAAGATTTAGCGGCCACATTACATCAATTCCAGATACCAATACATTTAGGATATACAAGCGGTAAAGGTATTGACGATGAGAAATGGGTTACGGATTTAATTAATCTTGGAGTTGATGAAGTAACCTATACATTATTTGCAGCAGATGCTAAGTTAAGACATCAATGGATGGGAGATCCAAATCCTGAAGTTTCCCTTAAGGCAGCTGAAATATTTTCAGAAAACACCGAATTACATGCTGCAATGGTAATTATTCCAGGGGTAAATGATGGAGATGTTTTAAGAAACACCTGTGAAAAACTGGAAGAGTGGGGAGCAAAAGCAGGTATCCTTATGAGATTTGCGAATACAACAGAAGGCGGATTAATACTAGGTAACGGACCTATTGTCAAAGGCATTGAAAGCCAGTCTGTTGAAAGTTTTGAACAACTTGTAAGGGACATCAACTCAGAATTTCCAAAACTTAGAATTACTGGAACACCTGTATGTGATCCTGAAACAGGTGCACCATTTGCACTTGCAAATAAAGGTAATGAACCATACTTAGATTTTATTCCGGAAGTTACAGGCTATGCAACAATCATATCATCTGCCATTGCAGGACCAAAGATAGCTAAGATATTTGAAAAGATTGGAGCAGGTGATCATGTAAATGTAATATCCACTAAGAAGGATATTGCATGTTTAATTACAAAATACGATCTTGAGGATATTGATTTAACTAATGTTCAAGACACAGTATTCATTCCAGGAAGATCCTATATTCATGAACTAGATGCAAATAGAATATTTAGTGCAGACGGCATTGAAAGGCTTGTAACACGTGGACCTGATACTTTAAGTGTTGATGGGGAATTAAGCGGAACATTAACTGAAGAGGATGTAATAGAACAAGAATTAATACAGTTTAGAGAGCTTGTTGGAGAAATAAACTTCTATGGAAGAGATTTTAAAGGAAGACATGAAAATATTCAATAAAATAGAAAATTACCATGAATTCTCATTTAATCATTATAATTAGAAAGCTTTTAAAAAAAAAAAGCTATTTTTTAAAATTTTTATTATTTAACATCAAAACCACTATTTCTGAATCGGTACCTATTCTAATAGGAGGACCCATAGTGCCTAAACCCGTGCTTACTGACAAATAAAATCTATCTGAAACATCATCCTTACTAAAAGCATAAAGTCCTTTTAGTTTATGATAAACAGCCTTAACCCATAGATTTGCAGGGTAAAACTGTCCCCCATGAGTATGACCAGACAATTGTAAATCCACGCCTAATTTTTTAAAATATTCATAGAAGATAGGCAAATGGAATATTAAGATATTTGTTTCAGATTTATTTACAGGTAGATTAAAATGGCATTCCTCCCATTTACTTTCCATATCCCCATATTTAAAATTTAAACCTATAATATTTAAGCCCAAATCTTTTATATCCAAACTATCATCGTTTAAAACAATGATACCTAATTCTTCCAAATCATTTAATAAACCATCTATATCCTGATAATGGTCATGATTACCTGGAGTAAAAATAACCTTAGGTTTTATGTCCTTTAAAGATTTTAAATCTTCAATATTAACTGGAGAAGAACCATCTACAAGATCTCCTGAAATAATAACAAGAATATGTTCTACACCCTCTTGTTTTAAATCAAGATAAATTTGATTGATTTTGTTTTTTAGATTTACCAATATTAACTCTCTTCTAATAGAACCGAAGTGCACATCTGAAACATGCAGGATAGCTATTGATTCATTATTATCCCCTTTTAAAATAGGTAAATTATGATATTTTACTTTAATGTGATGGGCATTATAATAGCCATAGATTCCAAGAACAATTACCAATGAATATAACATTAGAACCAATTCCCGTGGAATTTTTATAAAGAAGCCTAGAATATATAATATGATCAGCTCAAATAAGAACATCAATGAAGCCCATTTCCAAAGTTCTGAAATCTCCATAAATATTCTTGTAATTTTATAGGAGGCGTTTATCTCAACGGTAATGGACACGATGTTTATTAAAGCTAAGAATAAACAGATGGAGAAAAGAACCACAGGATTTAATTGATAGTTAATATACCTAAATAAAGTATCGATTAGAAAATAATTATAAATAAAAAGAAAGATTGTTCCGATTGGTCCGTTGATTAAATATCTTCTTTTGAAATATTCCATAGTATCCCATTATAAAAAATTATATAAAAACTATTGACCAATAACATATTTAAAATTTTGAATTGAAAAAAGTAGCTGAATAAAAAAACAATATGAATAAATTTTAAAGATATTCAGAAATTCAAAATTGAAAGAAGTAGCTAAATAGAAAAATAATAAAAAAATTTAAAATAGGTTAATTATCTACAATAGAACTTTCACTATATAATTTTACTAGGGTATAATTATACATGTGTGATCTATTGATATCAGCTATATCTGATAAATATTGATCGTTTACAACAACCTGGCCTATTTTATCATGATATTTATCATAATCTAGTTTTACCCTTAAACCGTCTAATTGTGTTGTAATAGGAGTTGGAGTATGAACATCTTTAATTTCAGGTAACTGTCTTTCGATAGCATTTTTAACCATTACAGGAGGTGCTAAAGGAGCATCTTCAGCCATGTATTTTTTCTTACGGTTTAAAATATCCTCCGTAGTTTGAACTAATCTTCTAAGTGCACGGATATTCTCACCACGTTTAAGTCTACGTGGGATTCTACCTAAACCCCCAACATATGCATCGGCACCAGGCAATTCTTCAATGTCAATATCTGGAGCACCAGTTACAATTACAGGAATGTCTATATCATCAAATAAAAATGATTTCTCAATGATACAATCTTTGAAACTTCCAAGGGCAAAAATAGCCAAATCATGTTCCTCAATCAAATATTTTTCCTCTTGTGAGATTCCACTTGTACCCTTACCATGACCTCTTGCCAAACCTATCATGTTATCCTTTGCACCGAATCTTCTAAGATACTCGGATATATCACATGCTGCATGTGGTAAGTGATGTCTTGCTAATGTTGGTGAAACAATAGCTATTTCAGAACCTGCCATAGGAGCAAAGGTTAGTTTACCTAATAATTCTTTAGATTTCTCTTTAATTTTATCAACATCATCAACTGGTACAGCCATATTCAAGACAAGATCCATTTGAATAACATTTTCTTGTATAATAAATCCACCTAAATCTTCAATAAGCTCCCTCATTTCATTACTTTTATGAATTCCACCAGAATAAGTTAAGGTTTCATACACTATAAACATCTCCAATTTTAAAAAAAATACACATAAGTATAGTCATATTAAGATATTAAATTACTACTTAATAAATTTTATAATTAAGATTCCATATTACTATAAAAGATTGATATTTAATAGGATGGAATATCTCAGTTCAGCCCTTTCAATAGGATCTTCTGGAACATTATGATGGGATGGTATTTTAACTAGTTTATAATTACTGCTTTCTTTTATATCTTCCATATAATCAGGACAAATTAAATAATCAAAATCGTAATCATCAATATTGAAATTCATATCTTCAACAATCTCTTTTAAGAAATTAGATAATACCTTAACATTAATATTATGATTTTCCTCCCTTAACTGTGAGAACTTACTTGTATTTGTAAACCATTCATAGATTAGATTATAATCCCCTATTTTATCAATTACCTCATCCTTACTTAGAGGTTTAGACGTTAAATTTGAAACCTCAACAATACTATCTAAAATCTCATTAAAAGTATTTAGTTTTAAAGGCAATGAATCAATGTCTGTTCTACTTTCTGATAAAAGGATTGCAAAATCACCATCCTTACTTGAAGGATGTTTATTCACCACATAATCACTGATTCCTCCAAGTTCAACTACCTTCCTACACATTGGTGTTGTTACTATCTTCATATTATCCTCCCATAAAATTGAAAAATCATATCTATTTATTGATTCAAAGATACATTAAAATTATCACCACATAAATTGAGAACATAAATCCATTTCTATAATCTAACATGGTTAATTGAAAAAAATTATCTAAATTAGATTTTTAAAATAGATTCATTCAATTTAGAAATTAAATCTTGAAAAAAAATATAAAAAAATCAAATATTTTTAATATGATTTAGATAAAATAATAAAACTTATCAAAACTTGGTAATTGTACCATTTTCATATATACCAACATCATCAAAAATATCCCTTTTTAATGAAAAATCAATGTCTTTTTTAGAACCTACATTGATTAATCTTTTAGCCGAAAAACCATTAAATATAGCTTGATTTACCATCTCATCATTATAAGAAGCTAATTTTGCAGATACCGCATATTCTGAAAATTCACAATTCAAGTCATACTTCCCAATATAATAATCAATCCACCTTAATATAAAACCAGCTGCAAGATAATCCTCAATTGTAAAATTACCTTTCCAACCTGCCATTACAATATCTATATGATCATCAGCTAATTCAATACATTTTTTAGCACATGCTTTTCCATTAACAAATCCCCCAATTAAAACATGGGGACTTTCCATATTCTGAAGAATTCTTGTACCGTTACTAGTAGTCAATATAAAATTTTCCTTATCTGTTTTATATTCCAAAACATCCTCTGGAGAATTACCCAAATCAAATCCGTCTATTTTTGAACCTTCCCTTTCACCTGCCAAAACTCCATTATATTCAATACTTTTAGAGATTGCATCTTCCTTTGAAAACGCAGGGATAATCTTTTTAAAAGAAGATAAAGCAACAGTGATAGTAGTACTTGCCCTTAATGCATCAATCATAACCGAAGTATCATTTGAAATGGTTTTCTCAAAACTTAAACTTACCTTCATTTTATCACAAAAAAATCTATAATAATATTTTTATTTATTATTTATATAATGATTTTAATTAAAATCAAAGAATAATAAAAAAGCCTTAAATAGCTATTTAAGTAACAAACATATAAACTATTAAAGGTTAAAAAATCAATTTATAAATAGTGGTATAACAAATATTAAATATTAAAATTTATTAATAAATTATACAAATAAAACTATCCTATCATATTATTTTGTTTATTTTAACAAGCTACCAAGAAGTGTTATTTTGAAAAGAGAGAATTTAACTATTATAGGTACTGCACATGTATCTGCCGATAGTGTTGAAGAAGTAAAAAACACAATATATGAAGTTCAACCAGAGGTAGTGGGAATTGAACTTGATTATGGAAGATATCAACGTCTTCGAAATGAAATGAAAGGTATTGAAACCGACGATACCATTTCCATGAGAAAGATTATTAAGGAGAATAAAGTTGGTATATTTTTTGCATCAAGTATCTTAGGTTACATTCAGAATAAAATTGGTCAGGACGTAGATGTTAAACCTGGTTCTGAGATGATAGGTGCTATAGAGGCTGCAGAGGATTTAAACATTAGGATTGCACTTTTAGATAGGGATATTAACACTACCCTACAAAGGGCATTGAATAAAATGAGTAGTTGGGAAAAGGCAAGATTTGTATTTGAAACACTTAAAGCTGTTTTAATTGGTGAAGACGAGGAAGAGGAATTTGACATCGAAGAGTTAAAACAGGAAGATACAATTGAAGAGGTAATGAAATTCTTTAAAGAGGAATCACCTGCAGTCTATGAGGTTTTAGTTAATGAAAGAGATGCATACCTTGCAAGAAGCATTTCACTCATTCCTGAAGACAATGTGATTGCAGTAGTAGGTGCTGGACATAAACATGGTATAAACCATTACCTAGATCACCCTGGAGAGATTCCGACATATGAGGAATTAACCGACATAAATAAAGATAAGGGAATACCATGGGGAAAAATCATACTTGCATCTATTCCAATAATATTTATTGCGATATTTTTTCTGGCTTTTATTCATGGTGTAAATATTACCAATGAACTTTTTGAATATTTCCTTGTATATATCATCATGGGATTTTTAGGCAGTATTTTATCAGGTTCCAAGATACCTTCAGCTATTGTAGGAGGATTAGCTGCTCCATTTACAGTAATGCACCCATTACTTGCTGCAGGTATGTTTTCAGCACTTGTAGAATTACATTATAGGCCTGTTAGAAAGAGAGACATCAATAATCTAAGTGAAGTTGAATCCCTAAGAGAGTTATGGGACAATAACATATTTAGAATATTGCTTGTTTTCATCGGAACAGACATAGGTGTAAGTATAGCAACATTCTTTATATTACCTACAAATGTATTTATCCCACTTGCAATGAAAGTATTCGGATTATAAGAATAGTTAATATAATTAAATGAACTATAAAACATTTATTCCAGATATAAATAAATAGTTCCACTTAGATAAATAAAAAAGATAAATATTAGAAAGTATAAAATAAAAAATTTATAAGTTTTTATAATAAGAATACAATAATATATTGTATATACACAATTATTTTTTAAAATAAAAAATCTTTAACAAAAAGGTGAATTTAAAAAATGTATCTTATTTTCCGTTGCGACTGTGGAAGAGTATTATATGCTAAAAAAGGACAAGCTACTAGAAAATGCGTGTGTGGAAAGGTTCTAAAAGTTAAAGAAAGAAGAATATTTAAGAAAGTAGCAACAAGAGAAGAGGCATCAAAAGCAGTTCAAGATATGCAAGAAGAAATTCACGGATTTAAAGGTTTTCAAACAGCAAATGATTTGAAAAGATAATTTATTTTTAAGAAATAATCATTACTATTTTATAAAGGAATTGAAATGATAACAGAAATCATCGAAATTATTATTATAATAATATTAATCATCATCAATGGTATTTTAACAATGGCAGAATTAGCTATTATTTCGTCAAGGAAATATAAGCTTTTAAAATATGAACAAGAAGGACATAAAAGTGCTAGAACAGCTATTAATTTATTGGAAGATTCTACAAACTTTTTATCAACAGTCCAAATTGGAATTACTGCAAGTAACATTATTTTAGGTGTAGTAGGTGGTGCAACCTTAGCCAGTCCATTATCAGCTTACCTTGGACCATATATTCCATATTCTTATACAATAAGTTACATCATAATTGTACTTATTACAACATACTTTACCCTTATTGTAGGTGAAATTGCACCTAAACAGATAGCTATCAACAAACCTGAAAGAATAGCCATTAAAGTTGCAAGTTCAATGGAAACATTATCCCGCATATCTGCACCAATAGTAAAACTATTAAGTGATTCAACAAACCTATTACTTAGAATACTTGGTGAAAAAAGTAATGAGAAACATGAAATCACCGAGGAAGAAGTTAATTTACTTATTGAGGAGGGTATTGAAGAGGGAAATATTGAAGAAGAGGAGAAAGCTATTATTCAAAGAGTCTTCCGTCTTGATGCTCAAAAAGTAGATATGATTATGACTCCAAGAAATGAGATCGTATGGTTAGATCTTGAAGACAGTGATAAAGAAAACAAAGCAAAAATCATTGAGAGTAAACGTTCAATATTCCCAGTAGCATCAGGAGAACTTGATGACTTTATTGGAGTAGTACAAGCTAAAGATTTATTAGGTTCATTATTTAATGGTAGAAAATTAGACCTAAAAAAAGAACTTAAAAATCCTTTAGTAGTTCCGGATAATCTCTTATCAATGGAATTATTAACTAAATTCAAACAAAATCAACATTACGTCCATATGGCTCTTGTTGTAGATGAGTTTGGTACAGTTCTTGGTTTAATTACTTTAAATGATTTACTTGAAGGAATTGTTGGAGATATACCAGGTATTGATGAGATGGATGATCCGAAAGCTATTGAACTTAAAGATCATTCATGGTTAATGGATGGTAGAATTACAATTGATAGATTTAAAGAAATCTTTGACATTACAGATCAGGAATTACCTAATGAAGAGGAGGATAATTTCTCAACCATTGCAGGTTTCATATTAGGATATCTTGAAAAAATCCCTACCGATGGAGAAACATTTACATGGGATAAATTCTGTTTCGAAATATTAAGAATGGATGGAAACCAAATTGATAAAATTCTTATAAATATTGTAGAACCAGAAGAAAAAGAGGATACAGAGGAAAATGATAAAGAAGACAATGATGAGGAATAATCTTCTTTATTTACTATTTTTTAATACTTAAACATGTTATATCTAAATTCAATAATTTAAAAAGGCCCAATAATATAAGGGCAAACTAATTTTCAATATTTAATAAATAATATAGGATATGATCCAAAACAAAATTAAAATTAAAAAGAAAGAATAAAATTTAAAAGTTGCCTTTCTGATTTAATATTTTTAGAACATTCATATAAATTTAAAAAAGATTTAAACTATTTTTTTGATTTAATATTTTTAGAACCCTTATATTTGTTCTTTTCAATTTTTTCTTTTCTTAAAGCTCTTTCATCTTTAGTATTAAAGTAGTCATATAAAGCATATATAAAAATAGCTACAATTACAATATCTAAAATAATATCATAATTATGAATATTATAGTTAAAATTCACTATAGATATTACAAATAAAACCATTAGAACAATTAATAAAGAAATATATTTTAATTTATCTTTATCCATAAACACACCTAAATCTCAATTATATGAGGTTTCACTTCAGGATCATGAGAAGCCAATATTTCAACACAATTATCAGCTTTAGATAATTTTTGAATCCACTTCAAACATCTTAAAGTTCGAACCTTATCATTTATAATCCCAGGTAATTCAAGATTTTCCCAAGATGCATGAGCATAAGCTGCATCACCAGTAATTAATACAAACTTACCATTGTTTTTTATTAAAACACCAGTTGAACCTGCAGTATGTCCTGGAAGATAAATTAAATTGATTTTACCATCACGGAAAACATCATAAGATTTAAAGTAAGGCCCCATCTCACCATTCCAATCAAACCTATCAAAGATCGTATCTTTCCAAAGTTCCTTTATATAACGTCCTCCTCCTTTATTAGCTGCTTTTAATTCATCCCTTGAAACAAGAATGAATTCAGCCCTGTCCTGAACATCCCTTATCCCATCAACATGATCAACATGCATATGGGTTAAGATTAAAAATTGTAATTTATCAATTCCCAAGTCATCTAGTTGTTCTGCAATATTCTCACCAGATGAGAGCATAGGTTTACTTGCAATATAACCCTTTAAAGGCAAATGAGATTTATAATCCTCCCTAGATGCTACAGACCATCCAGTATCAACTAAAACATTACCCTTAGGATGTTCTATCAAATAAGAAAAAACAGGAACTTTAACTTTATGCTTATTTGATCTAAATAAACCAGTATATGCAATTGGATTATAGGACTTATCTTTAAAAGCTAAAGCCTCATCTACTTCCACATAACCTGTATTCAAAACATGAATCTTAATTTTATCTTCCATTATAATCCCTAAAACTACAAATTTTAAATTAGTATTTGTTAATTAATAAATAAATATTAATCTATTTGATTGTTTAAAATAAATTTAATAAAATTAAAAAAGAGAGAGAATCACCAAAATAAAACAAAAATATGAAATATTTTTTAAATAATGAAATTAGGTTTTATAATAAAAAATATTAAGTCAAACAAATTAACTCATTCTATAAAAAATTCAATTAGTAATAAAAAAATAACAAACTAATAAAATACCAATTATAAATATTTTAAAAAAAAAAAAATATAAAATCCCTTTTAATCAGTAAATTAATAATTTCATCTTTAAAGAAACCATTTTTTTAATTAATAAATTAAATTCACCTGTTTAAAAAAAAACAATTTTTAAATAGTAAATTAATAATTTAGAAAAATTAGAAACTAATTAGATTCATTTAATAAATCTAGAATTTCACAGGCTTTACAGACATTTGATGATGTTGGCTCGCCACAATGTTGGCATTCATATAATCTTGGACTTTCCTCTGTAACATTTAATGTTTTAATAAAAGAAGATAAAATATTCTCCTTAATTCCAGAATTTTCATCTTCTGCTTTATTCAAGAATCCTTTAATCTTTGAACGTAAAGATAAAGAAGAATAAGGACATTCTGCAAGATGAACATCAATATCATTAATTATTGCCCACATACCCACCTCTTTCTCAGGTGTATTCCATAATGGTTTTATACGGGGAACAAGTTTAGGATGTATTTGTTTAAGTTCTGGACCAAATTTAGAGAATTTGAGAGTATCTCCCCTTGCAAAACTCATTAAAAAGGATTGGATTTCATCATCAAGATTATGTCCAGTGGCTATTTTATCTGCACCTACTTCATATGCAGTTTTATTTAATATATAACGTCTAAAAACACCGCAAGGAATACATGCACTTTTAAAATTAGAGTAAATATCATCTAAATTATAGTCAAATGTTTCTTTAAATGATTTCTGAATAAGCCGAACATTACAAAGTTCTGCATTACTTATTGCCGCATCAATTCCAGATTGTCTATAACCTTCAATACCCTCATCAACTGAAATAGCTACAAGATCAAAATCAATATTGGAACCTTCCTTAAAACGACTTAATGCATGTAATGTTAAGACACTATCCTTCCCACCGGATAATGCAACTGCAATTTTTTCTCCGTCCCTAATCAAATTATAATCATTAATTAAATTGTTAATACGGGTAAATATTTCTTGATTAAACTTATCCTTATCTACTTTTACCATATTATAAAGGTTAATTTTTAAAATTTATAAAATTAATTATTCTATAAACTAATTACTCCAGGAAGATAAGATTTGATATTTTTAAAATTTATAGAATTGATTGTTTTAAAATAGTCTTACTCAAAAAAAAGCAGGAATGAAAAATAGTTTAAATAAAAAAAAGAGTTAATAAAATTTCTAAAAGAAAGATAAAAAAAGAAGATTTTATTTTAGCAGAATTTCTCTGAACCTTCTTTTACAACTGAAATAATTGTATCTAATTCATCTTTAGTTAAACTAGGATGTACTGGTAAAGAAATTACTTCATCAACTATTTTATCAGTTACAGGACAGGATTGATTGTATCCTAAATCTTTGTATAATTTCTGATTATATAATGGGATAGGATAATATACTCCACAGCCAATACCTTTTTCATTTAAGAAATCCAACCATTTGTCTCTATCACCATCTACCTTAATGGTGTATTGATGGAATACATGTTTATTACCTTCTTTTACAACAGGAGGAACAACACCTTTAACATCTTTAAGACCCTCAGTCAAATAACATGCATTTTCATTTCTTTTATCATTAAATGAATCTATTTTTTTAAGTTGAGCAAGACCTATTGCTGCGGCAATATCAGTAGATCTGAAGTTGTAACCTAGATAATCATGATGGTATTTTACAGAAGAACCATGTGCCCTATATATTCTAGCCATCTTAGCAATTTCCTCATTATCAGTAGTAATCATACCACCTTCACCAGTGGTCATGTTTTTAGTTGGATAAAAACTGAAACAAGCTACATCTCCAAGAGTTCCTACTTTCCTGCATTTATATTCAGCACCATGTGCCTGTGCAGCATCTTCAATTACAAGTAAATTGTGTTTATGAGCAATGTCTAAAATAGGGTCCATATCTGCGGATTGACCATATAACTGTACAACTAAAATAGCTTTTGTTTTATCTGTAATTGCATCTTCAATCTTTGAAGGATCCATAGTAAATGTATCTTCATCAATATCCACAAATACGGGTCTAGCTCCAGTATATAATACAGAATTAGAGGTTGCAGCAAAAGTAAAACCTACAGTAATTACTTCGTCACCTTCACCAATACCACATGCAAGTAAAGCAGTATGTAATGCAGTAGTTCCAGAACTAGTTGAAATACCATATTTAGTACCGATCCATTGTGCGAATTTCTCTTCAAATTCTGATACTTTTGGACCTTGTGCAATCATTCCTGATTTTAAAACTTCTACTACATTATCAATTTCTTCTTGTTCAATAATCGGTTTAGCAATATTAATCTTAACCATAAAATCACCAAGTAAGGATTAAATTAGTCTATAAATTTAATTAATAAAATATCCTAATATAATTTATAAATAAGATAATATATAAATCAAATTGTTTATCCAATTTTTATAATAAAATATGGTTGAATAGTTTAAATATAAATTAACCATAGACAGTAATCAAAAAGAAATGTTTATTATTTATAACCTTAAAATTTTCTATATAACAATGTTTTAAAGAGTTTTTAATCAAGTTTTAATATAAACACATTTTAAAGGGAAATACTATGAGTGAAAAAATTACATATGATAAGGAGAACCTAAAAACCGTTAAGGAAGGATTAACTGAAATCAAATTTCCGGAATTTGACAAAGTATCCTCTGATGCTCCAGTTTTCTATAATCCAAAAATGGAATTAAACAGAGACATTTCTATTCTTGCCATTCAAACATTCCAAAAAGAATTATCACAGACAATAAATGTCGCAGATGTATTTGGAGGAAGTGGGATTAGGGGAATTCGATATAAAAAAGAAATAGACCATATTGGAAATGTTGCTGTAAATGATATTAATCCTCTTGCAAATGAATTTACTAAAATCAATGCACTACACAACAATATTGAGATTAAGGAGGATAATTTCAAAATATTCTCACATGAGGCGAATAATTTTTTAAGGATGACCAGAGGGGAATTTGATGTTGTTGACATTGACCCATTTGGAACCCCTAGTTTTTTCATTGATTCTGTAGCTGCGTCAATAAAAAGAAATAGCCTATTATGTCTTACTGCAACAGACACATCTGCATTATGTGGAACCTACAAAGCACCATGTATACGTAAATATAATGCAAAACCATACAAAAGCGAATATTGCCATGAAAACGGTATTAGAATACTTGCAGGTTTTACAGCTTTAACTTTTGCCAAATATAAAAAATATATTGACATTAAACTATCCCATAGTACTGAACATTATATGAGAATATATATGGAGATTAAAAAAGGTTCTAAAGCAACAGATGAATCCCTAGAAAATATAGGTTACATTTCACATTGTAAAAACTGTTTAAACAGGGAATTTTCCTATGGATTAGGATCAAGCACCATAGACAGATGCCCTGTTTGTGGAGAGAAAATGGTTCATGCAGGACCAATGTGGCTTGGAAAAATTGAGGACAAGGATTTTATAAAGGAAATGTTAGGATTACTTGATGTAAAAGAGTTGAATACCGAGGACAAAATAAAATCCTTACTTGAAAAATGTTTAAATGAGGCTGAATGTAATCCTAGCTCTTATGATATACATGAAATATCAAGATCTCTTAAAATTAGTGCACCTAAGATCGATAAGGTAATGGAAGATTTAAATAAAAAGGATTATTATGCAAAAAGAACTCATTTCTCACCAACCAGCATTAAAACAGATGCACCTATCGAGGAGATAAGAGATTCTGTTAAGAAATTAAGTATTGGAAAATAAGTCCTTTTAGAAAATCCCTTTCAAAAAATAACCATTTTAAAACAAAACATTTGAATGAGACAATCTTACAAATGAAATTACAAATACATTTTAAAAATAATCTATGAAAAAATAAATCCATAAAATGAAAGTCAAATAAAGAATCAATAACCCTAAAAATGAAAATAAACATTTAATAAATTAAAAATAGCCAAAATAATTAAAAACACTTAAAATCATAGAATAAATCGAATTAATCTTAAAATACACAAATAATAAAACAAAAAACATATTTATAAAAATGAGCCAATCCTAATGAAAAAAGATGAACCATAAGATAAAGAGTTTTTAAAATTTAGATAAAAAACAATTTTGTTTAATGAAATAATAATTTTAGGGATAATTATATGGTATTTAAATTACTAAATAAAATTGAATCAATAATTTAAATATCTTAATTAAAGGTTTTTAAAAAAAATACAGAAACATAAGATTCAAATTCAAATAAGGTGAAACTTGTTTAATTTATTAAAAAATAGATTAAAATAATAAAATAGAAGAAAATAAATCAATTTTAAAAGGATTTATCTTAAAAAAATAGAATTATTTTAAATAATGTTTAACTTAAAATAAATAATTTAATAAAATTATAAAGAAATTACAAAAAGTTTAGAAAAAGAAAGAAAAATTTATAAACTTAATGAATCTAAATAAAATTAATGAACTATATTTAAAAATTTATTTTTTTTAAATAGAGGGTTGGAAATGAATAAAAAAGAAACAGAAATAGTCAAATTAGATGAAACAGACAAAAAAATTTTAAAAATCATTAACGAAGATGTAAGAGTATCTTACAGACAAATCTCAAGGGATTTAAATATTTCAGTAGGTACTGTACATAATCGTATTGAAAAAATGGTTAAAAGTGGAGTAATTGAAAAATTCTCACCGGTAATTAACCATAGAAAATTAGGTTTTGTACTTACCAGCATAATTGGTGTTAAGGTTAAAGGTGGAAAACTTGAGAACTTTGAGGAAAAAATTTCATTTAACAAAAACGTTGTAGGTATCTATGATGTTACAGGTGAATATGATACTTTCCTTATTGCAAAATTCAGAGACACCGATGAATTAGATGCATTTATTAAAAATATGTTAAAAGAACCTGGAGTAGAAAGGACTTATACACAAACCGTGTTAAATGTTGTTAAAGAAGATATGGGTTCTGCAAACATTCTTTAGATTAACATAAATTTTTAATATTAATTGATTAATTAAAACTGAAACATTTTATGAGATTAAGTAAAAAATATACCTTAATCTTACTTATTAATTTTAAAAAACTACTTTTTTTAAACAAATTATAAATTTTTACTTATTTTAATAAGGATAAACTTATATATAATTTAAAATAAAAAAAATATAGATTTATTTAAAAATAGAAAAAGAAGGTAAATTATGGCAGACTGTTTTCCAGATACACAAGATCATGAACCAAATGTTCCTATATCTTTATCAAGAGTAGGAGTTAAAGGAGTTAAAAAATTATTAACATTACACAGAGAAGGTAAAAGACCAATTGTATTAATACCAACTTTCGATGCATATGTAGATTTACCTAGTGATCAAAAAGGTATCCACATGTCTAGAACTCCGGAGGCAATTAGTGAAGTTATGGAAGAAGCTACCAACAGTGTAGCTGTTGAGGTTGAGTCTATTTGTGCTGAAATCGTAAGTAAAATGATGACCAAACACGAATATGCTAAAAGGGTAGAAGTCAATATGACAAGTGATTACATGTTTAATAGAAAATCACCTGTCACTCATAAAAACTCCCAGGAAATGGGTAAACTAATTGCTAAAGCAGTTGGAATAAGAGAAGGAGAAGAAATAAAAATACGTAAAAGTATTGGTGCAGAAGTAGTTGGAATGACTGTATGTCCTTGTGCACAGGAATCTGTTAAAGAAGCGGATAAAAGAAAATTACTTGAATTTTTAGATGAGGAAACTACTGAGAAAGTATTAAACACTGTAACATTTGCATCACACAATCAAAGAGGTGTTGGAACAATACTTATAGAAGTTCCTGAAAATCAAAAAGTCAATGCAGATAAGATCATTGAAATCATAGAGCAATCAATGAGTTCACCTGTTTGTGGACTATTGAAACGTCCAGATGAAAATGCCACTGTAATGAATGCTCATAAAAAACCAGTATTTGTAGAAGACTGTGTAAGGAATATGGTTGAAAAAATCATTGAGGAATTTGCATACTTACCAGACGATACTGTTATAACCATAAGTCAATTAAACAAGGAAAGTATTCACAGACATGATGCATTTGCAGAAAAAACATCTACAATGGCAGAATTAAAAGAAGAAATGAAAGTTTAGATTTTGAATTTAAATCTAATCTATTTAATTTATATTATTAATTCCAATTAATTTTTTATTTAAAAAAGATTTTAAGGGATAGAATGTCACATTTACATAAAATTGCAGGAAGAGTAATGGGAGAATTTAATTCATTTAAAGGCTCCAGACCAGCATTAGATAATGGTGAATTATTAGTTGTTAGATCTGTTTGTCAAGGAGACATTGATATTCATAATGAGGTTGATGAAAAGCTTGATAACTTAGTAAAGGAATTAAACGGTAGGGAAGTCAATGTAATCTCTGATGAGGCAGGAAAAATCATTAATAAAATGGATGAACAGGTGAGAACAACTGTTAAAATAAATGAAACTGCAGATTCTAATGGTGTTATAAGGATGGCCCATGATTTAGAGCAAATGGGATTAACTGTAAAATACAGACTTTTTAGAATGGAACATGCCGATGTATTCGTTGTATTGTGGAAGGACAAAAACAATAATGGCCCATGTTTTATTGAAACAACCATATCAGATGAATATGTTTAAATAATATCCTTTAAATTTAATTTTAAATCTTTCTTATCTTTTATTTTTCATTTAACTAATTTTTCACTACTTTTTTTATTAATTCCAAAAACTATTACATAAAAATTAACTAAATTTTTCACTGCTGTTTTTTTATTAATTAATTAAAAATTAAATATTAAATTAAAAATTAACTAATTTTAATGGAACTTAAATTAAACATCCTAAGATAATTAAATCAAACCTTTTAAAAAGTACCAAGTTAAACAATTAAAATAATAAAATATATTTTTAATTATTGACTAATTTTATAATAATAAATAATATTAATGATTTTTATGGAAATTATAGATAATTTAAGTAATGGAAAAATTACAATAGCTGATTTATCAAAAGAAGACCTGCTAGATTTAATTAACTGTGAAGGTCAAGATGTAAATGATTTAATGAAATTAGCTAATTCAAAAAAAGAAGAGACAGAAGTTACCTACTCCAAAAATGTTTTTATACCGGTTACAGAAATCTGTAAAAATGATTGCGGATACTGTAATTTTAAGAAAACGCCAGATGATCCCGACGCAATCATACTTAAAAAACCGGAGGAAATATTAAGAACCTTAAAAGAAAGTGAAAAATATGATTGTAAAGAAGCATTATTTACATTTGGTGAAGATGCTGATGAGGAAGAAGCAGTGAAAATAGCACTGGATAAACTTGGTTATTCAAACATTATTGACTACACTTATGATTTTTCAAAGTCAACACTTGAAAATACACAGTTATTGCCACATACAAACTGTGGAAACATGACTTATAGACAGATGAAAAAACTTAAAGAGGTCAATGTTTCTATGGGACTAATGTTAGAGAATTCTTCCAAAAGATTAATGAAAACAATAGCCCATAAGAAAAGTCCTGGAAAATTACCTAAACGCAGAATAGAAACTATTATAAATGCAGGTAAATTAAAGATACCATATACAACAGGGATTTTAATTGGTATTGGAGAAACCAAAGAGGAGGTAGTTGATTCATTACTTACAATTAGAAAAGTTCAAGAAAAATATGGACATATCCAGGAGATTATCATTCAAAACTTTACAAGAGCTCCGGGAATGGAAATGGAAGATTATCCGGAACCTACATTATTGGACATGATTAGAACCGTATGTCTTGGAAAACTATTATTTGATGATGTATCCATCCAGGTCCCTCCAAACCTTAATTATGAAACTGCACAGGTATTTTTATTAAGTGGCGCTGATGATTGGGGTGGAGTATCACCTCTTACCGAGGACTATGTAAATCCAACATCACCATGGCCAACATTAGAACATTTAAATAGATTGACTGTAGAGTGTGGAAACACACTTAAGGAAAGGTTAGCAGTTTATAAAAAATATATAAATGAGGATTACCTTGACGGCTTAACATTAAACCATGCAATTGAACTACAAAATAGGATAGATAATTCTTAAAGGGTTTATTTAGACAGACCCATTACTCGATTTGAGCATCTACAACAATATGCATAACACCCGGAGAATACTTTTTAACCTTTGTAAAATTCAATACATTAACTTCCCGGTCTCCTGCTGCTTCTTTGATCCTATCAACAGGTCTTGTATACATTAGTTTTTCTGGAACAGTTTCATGATAATGAATAATTCCACCAGGATTTAAGGAGCCTATAGCCGTTGGTAAGAATTCATGTGTTATTTTGACATATCCCATCAATATCCTATCTGCTTTATATTTAGGAGCTTCAAAACGACAGTCACCTAAAATAGGCATCATCTTTTCATATCCTGCTTTTTGATTAATCTTGTTTAATTCAATATTTGTCTTTAAAAATTCATAGGAATTAGGATTTAACTCTATTGAATATACTTTTCGAGGATTAGCATGAACACCTATGGGGATTGAAAAGTATCCAATACCTGCAAACATATCCATCACAACCTCATCATCTTTAACTAATTTTGCAATTCTCATCCTCTCATTAGTATTTCCTTTAGCCCACATAACCTTAGATAGATCCAATTTAAAATAACAACCATTTTCTTTATGAATTGTTTCAGTGCTATCCCCCAGCAATATTTCTGCTTTCGGTTCCCTTAAACTTCCTTCTATATGATCAATTTTAACAATAGATTTAACGTGGAACTTATCTCTTAAACCCTCTAAGTGACTCTTAGATAAATCATCATAGTCCTTATCTAAGATTAAAATTTTACCAATAATCTTCCATTTCATAATAATTACCAATCTAAAAAGAAATATTTATATATCTAAATATATGAATTTTTAACTGAAAATAAAAATTGTAATTAGAGATATATCATTAATTAAAGTTCAATCTTAATATTGTTTATTTAAGAAAAATATTAAAAAACTACCTAATAAAATCAATAAAATATATTAGATAATTATATTAAATTTTAATTAAAACTAATATTAAAGTTTAATATTAAAAAGGCATAATAAAAAATTAATTGCAAAATTATTATATTAAATATTAAAATCCAATATCAAGAAATTATAATAAAGAATTCAATTGCATATATTAATATTAAAATAAAATATTAGATTAAGGTTTAATAGGTTTATTCAATTAATTATAAATAGTATAATAAAAAATACAAATCAATAATATTAATTAAAGAACTTATTAAAAAATAAAAACGAAACTATTATATATGTTAAAAACATAGTGTAATTAGTTAAGTTATACTTAAATAATCTGATTTTATTTTAATTAATATATTTTTCATTGGATAGAAATTTAATATTTTTACTAAATTAATATATAGATGATTTATTTTAAAGATTAGTTTTATATTAATTTAATAAATTTTTAAAAAGTGCTTTAATGGGAAATATTTGAATATTAAGAATTAATTTTAATTAGATATTATATTTATTAAATACAATTCATTACATGTGATTAAACGAGGTGTTTACATGGAAGATGATAAAGTTGTAAAAGGTACCACTACTGTTGGTATTACTTGTAAAGATGGTATTGTTTTTGCTTCTGAAAGAAGAGCTACCATGGGAAGCTTAGTAGCACACAAAGTAGCAGAAAAAATATTTAAAATTGATGATAACATAGCAGCAACCATTGCTGGAAGTGTTGGTGATGCACAAAACTTAATGAAAGTTATGAGTGCTGAAGTCTCCTTATACAATTTAAGAAATGGAGAAGATATGAGCATTGATGCAGCTGCTAACTTAACTGGAAATATTTTACGTTCCCAACCTAGGGGAGTACAAATCTTACTTGGTGGAGTAGATGAAGATGGAGCTTCAATTTACTCACTTGATGCTGCAGGTGGAGTAATTAAAGATAAATGTATTTCCACTGGATCAGGTTCTATCTTTGCATATGGTGTATTAGAAGATAGGTACACCGAAGATTTAACTGTTGAGGAAGGAATTGAACTTGCATTAAGAGCAATTTCTGCTGCAACCGAACGTGATGTTTACTCTGGAAATGGATTCTTAGTTGCTACAGTTAAAGATGACGAAGGATTCAAAATGTTAGATAAAGAAATAATAGAATCAAAATTAGCTAAAATCAATAACTAATTTTTATTTTTTTATTTTAACTTGTTTTTAAAAATAATTTAGAATATATCTTTTATATTCATCTCTTAATTTTTTAACTAAATTATAAAGACTTAACTTATTAAATGTCTTTAAATTTTTTTAAATTCACAATTTTAAAGAAAAATTAAATTTTACATATAGATTCTATGGCCACTTGCTATAAGATTAACTATAGTAAAATGATTATTAAATTATAAAATAAACTGAATTTTAAGGTTAATGATAAGTAATTAACTAGAATAAAAGAAGAAAAACTAATTTTTACATAGTAAGTTAATAAAAATCTATTTTTTTAAAGAAGTGATTATATGACTTCAAAAATACTAGAAGAAACAAAGAAAACAATAATGGACAGGTTACCTGAGAGAGTTCAAGTAGCTAAAGTTGAGTTTGAAGGTCCAGAACTTGTTATTTACACAAAAAATCCGGAAATAATAACTGAAAATGGAGATTTAATCCGTAATTTAGCAAAAGACATTAGAAAAAGGATTATCATTCGATCAGATAAAAGTGTTTTATTAGATCCTGAGGAAACCATTAACAAAGTTCATGAAATTGTACCTGAAGATGCGCAAATTTCAGATATTTCATTTGATGATGTAACCTGTGAGGTTATCATTGAAGCAATGAAACCAGGTTTAGTCATTGGAAAATATGGTGTAACCTCAAGAGAGATTGTAAAACAAACAGGATGGGCACCAAAAATATTAAGGACTCCGCCAATTTCCTCAGAAATCATTGGAAGAATCAGAAATACTATGAAAAATAGTAGCAAAGAAAGGAAGAAATTCTTGGTAAATCTTGGTGAAAGAATCCACCAACCTCCAAAATATGAAAATGATTGGGCAAGATTAACCTCAATGGGCGGATTTAAAGAGGTAGGAAGATCCTGTATGTTACTCCAAACTCCAAATAGTAGAGTTTTATTAGATTGTGGAGTAAATGTAGCTGCTAACGAAGATAAAAATGCATACCCATATTTAAATGTACCTGAATTTTCAATTCAAGATTTAGATGCGGTAGTTATATCACATGCCCACTTGGACCATGTCGGATTCCTACCATATCTATACCATTACGGATATGAAGGTCCTGTTTATTGTACCACCCCTACAAGGGATTTAATGACTTTACTTCAAATGGACCACATTGATATTGCTCACAGGGAAGATCATCCATTGCCATTTAATGTAAAACATGTTCAAAAATGTATTAAACATACCATTACATTAGATTATGGAGAGGTAACAGATATTTCCCCAGATATAAGATTAACCTTACATAATGCAGGTCATATCTTAGGTTCTGCAATGTGCCATATGCATATTGGAGATGGTCAACACAACCTTGTATATACTGGAGATTTCAAATATGAAAGAAGTAGATTGTTAGAACCTGCAACTACCAGATTCCCAAGAGCTGAAACCATAGTTATGGAAAGTACATATGGTGGCCGTGACGATATTCACCCATCAAGAAATGAGGCAGAAAAACAAATGATGAAATATATTTACCTTACCTTAAAACGTGGAGGAAAGGTTTTAGTTCCGGTATTTGCTGTTGGAAGGGCACAGGAATTAATGATTGTACTTGAAGAATATATGCGCCACGGATTAATAGATGAGGTACCAATATATATTGATGGTATGATTTGGGAAGCAACTGCAATACACACTGCAAGACCAGAATATTTAAGTAAAGACTTAAGAGATCAAATCTTCCATATGGGAAGAAATCCATTTGTTTCTGATTCATTTATTAAAGTAAACAATCCAGATCAAAGAAAGGATATTGTTGAAGGAGATCCATGTATTATCCTTTCAACCTCAGGTATGTTAACCGGAGGAAACTCAGTTGAATACTTTAAATGTCTATGTGAAGATGAGAAAAATACTTTAATCTTTGTAGGTTACCAGGCTGAAGGTTCACTAGGTAAAAGAATCCAAAAAGGATACAAAGAAATACCTCTTGAAGTTAATAATAAAACCAAGGTATTTAACGTAAAAATGGAAATCGAAACAATTAGCGGATTCAGTGGTCACTCCAACAGACGCCAATTAATGGAATATGTTAAAAGGTTAAGTCCAAGACCTGAAAAGATTATAGTCTGTCATGGAGATCCATATAAAACAGTGGACCTAGCAAGTAGTATCCATAGAAGCTACAAAATGGAAACTAAAACCCCATTAAACCTTGAATGTACCAGAATTCAATAAAGTTTTTCTCTTTAAAAAAATAGATAAACACGGTAAGTATTTTAAACTATTTAAAATACTTATACCTTATTTTTAAACAGAATTGAAAGAAATTATTTAATAATATTAAAAACTTATTTTACAAACAGATTTTACAAGATAACAATTAAATACAGAATATATTTAAATTAACTATTATTTTTAAAAAATCTAAAAAATATATGAAATCTAACTAATATTTAATTTTTGAAATTTTTTTAATAAAAACATTATTTTAATCAATAAATCTATAATAAAAATTTAAAAAAACTTTAAAATAAAATATAAAACTTAAAATATAATAAAAATTAAATATATAATTGTAGAAATTATTTAAAAAAAATTTTATAATCTAAATATTTTATAGTTTAAAGATAATTAAGGTATCCAAAAATCTTAAAAAAAAATAGAAGCATTATAAAAAATTCAATCTATCCTATTGCTTTATGTTTTCAAAAAAAGAATAAAAGTAATAAATTTTAATATTAAGAATTACATATAATATTATATAAGATTATAAAAATTTTTTAAAATAATAGGTGAATATATGGTTACATATTCAGAATCTGGTGTAGATATAGATCTTGAAGCAGTTACTGTTTCTAAATTAGCTTCAAAATTAAAGGATACATTAGAAAATAGAGAAGTTTTAACTGAAAGTGGTCATTTTGCTGCTTTAATTCCTCTTGAAGATAAAGCTATAGCAATGAGTACTGACGGAGTAGGTAGTAAAATTTTAATTGCAAAAATGATGAATAAATTTGATACTGTAGGAATAGACTGCATTGCAATGGTTGTTAATGATATACTCTGCGTAGGTGCAGAACCAATAGCTTTAGTTGATTATCTTGCAGTTGAAGAACCTGATCCTGAAAGGGCAGAAGAAATTGCTGAAGGTTTAGTTAAAGGTGCAAATGAATCTAACATTGCAATTATCGGTGGTGAAACCGCATCCTTACCTGGAATTATAAAAGACTTTGATTTAGCAGGAACTGGTATTGGATATGTAGATAAAGATAGAATAATTACCGGTAGTGAGATTGAAGAAGGAGACATATTAATAGGTCTTCGAAGTACCGGTATACATAGTAATGGTTACAGTTTAGCTAGAAAAGCTCTTTTTGAAAATGCAGGCCTGAAAATTGATGATCCCCTACCTTATGATTCCAATACAACCGTTGGAGAAGAATTATTAAAACCAACTAAATTATATGTTAAACCAATTGTTGACTTATTAAAATCCGATTTCAATATTAAAGGATTAGCACACATTACAGGAGGAGGATTTACTAATTTAAATAGACTTAAAGATGGTGTTGGATATAATATCAATAATTTACCAGAACCACAGGACATATTTAAATTAATATACCAACAAGACGTCCCTATTGAAGAGATGTATAGAGTATTCAATATGGGAATAGGCTTTGTTGTAATCGCTTCTGCTGATGATGCAGATGCTATCTTAGAAAGGTTGAACGAAAGTGTTGAAGCCTATAAGATAGGTAATGTTATCTCTGAAGAGAAAATTATCATAAAAACCTTTGAAGATACTGAAATTGAATATTAATATTTCTTAATTTTACAATTTTTAAATAAAATTTAATTTAAAATTTAAAACCAATATACAAATTTTTAATTATGAAGGTGTTTTAATGCAAATTACAGAAGAAAATGAGAAAGCTCTTGTAAAAGAGATTTTATTAAAGTTAGGAGTTAATGATGCTGATGCTAATTTAGTTACTGAAGTAGTACTTGATGCAGATTTAAAAGGATTCACATCACACGGAATTGGAAGATTCCCTCAATATATTAAAACAATTGATGCTAATAATATAAAACTTACTGGAGATATTGAAATCGAAAGAGAAACTGAATCCATGGCAATTGTAAATGGACACAGTTTATTTGGACAAGTAGTAGCATATAAATCTATGGAACTTGCAATTGACAAAGCTAAAAATACGGGTATTGGAATAGTAGGTACACATAATTCAAACCACTTTGGTGTAACTGGTTTCTACTCTGATTTAGCTAGAAAAAGAAATTGTATTGGATTAACCTTTGCAAACACTGAACCTGCAATTGCACCATTAAATGGTAAAAAACCATTAATTGGAACTAACCCTATTGCAATTAGCATTCCAAACCAAGAAACATATATTGCAACTGATATGGCAACATCTGCTACAGCAAGAGGTAAAATTTTAGAGTCTAAGAGAAAAGGTTTAAAATTACCTGAAGGTGTAGCATTGGATAAAGACGGTAATCCAACCACTGATCCTGAGGAAGCATTAAAAGGTTCTATTTTAGCATTTGGTACCCACAAGGGTTATGCACTTGCATTTATGCTTGAGATATTATGTGGACCATTAGTAGGTGCTGAAGTTGGAACTGGTGTTACCGGTACAGCTGATTGGAGAAAAGATTGTACTAAAGGAGATTTATTCGTTGCAATAGATCCTGAAAAATTCGTTGGTTACGATGTATTTGAACAGGGAACTAACAAATTTATTAAAGAAGTTAGAGATGCAGATAATGGATTTGTTCCTGGAGATATCGAAAGTAAAAGAGTAGAAGATCATAAGGAAAATGGAATGCCTATTGATGACGCATTATACCAACAATTAAAAGATATCTGTGATGGATTAGATATTGATATAAGTAAATACATTACAGAATAGAATCTAATTTCCTAATTTTTAAACTTAAATTAAAATAATTTATTATTTTAATTTTAAACTATTTTACATACTTTTTAATATACTAAATAAACTGTTTTTAGAGCATATTAATTGCCTTTTAATTAAATGAATAGAATACCAACATTTAAAACAAAAATAATCCACTATTTAATTAAATAAATAGAATACTCATTTTTAAAATATACTAGTTTATTTTATAAATATTTGGATAAAACATAATATTTTTGTTAAATAAAGGCAATAGGATATTTGTTTTATATTTCAGATATCTTAAAATCTAAAAACTAGATTTTTACAGTCTTCAAATATTGAAGATTCTTTTTTATTTTTTAATAATTAAAATGTATATCAAAGATAAAATAATTATTACAAAATATTTATATATGACAGATTATTAAAAACATGATTTAAAATTTTAAATGAAATTTAGAAATAGATTGAATTATTCCATTTAGATTAAAAATAAAGAAATAAGAAAATAAGACTTTTTCGGATTTTGATTAAAAACATGATTCAAAAACTTAAAGCCAATTATAGAAAATTAAAAATCGATTAGATAAAAATAGAATACAAAATTAAATACAATAATAAAAAATGAAATTCAATATTAATAATATTAATAACATTAATAAAGGTTTAAAATTAAAAAAGGATTTTTATTTAAATATTTAATATTAAATAAAATTTAAGAAAAAAATATTAAAATTAGTAAAATTAAAAAAAACTATATTAAATCAGAAGTAAAAATAAGAGGTGAAAAATGAAGTTATTCTGATTTAATCATAGTGAGAATCATTTTAAATGGAGAATTAACTGCTTGTAAAGCATGAGGAACATTTCCAGGCATTATAATCATTTGACCTTTAGAAACAGTATGAGCTTGTCCTGCTAAGGTAATCTCTGCTTCCCCATCAATAACTTGAACAAATGCATCAAAAGGAGCACTATGCTCAGATAATCCTTGTCCCTTATCAAAAGCAAATATAGTTACAGTACCAATATCTTTTTTAATAATTTCCCTACTTACAACAGAACCTTCCTGATATTCTGCCAAGGATTCTGTATCAATTACTTTTCCTTTTATATCATCAGCCATATTTTCGCCTTCAAAAACGATTAATTAAAAAATTTAAAAATATTAGGATTTATTCTCCTAATATTCTTTTAATATCTTCTTTAGGATCGCCTATAGGAGTTAAGTTGAAGTTATCTACCAATACTTTAACAATATCCTCATTTGCCCAAGCAGGTAAAATAGGTCCAATTAACATATCTTTTTTACCTAAGTATAATAAAGCCCATAATACTGCTGCAGCTTTTTGTTCCATCCAACTTAATACAATAGTTAATGGTAAATCATTTAATTCACATTCAAATAAATCACATAATGCTAATGCAACATCAACTGCTGCAACTGCATCATTACATTGACCCATATCTAATAATCTTGGAATACCTTCAATATCTCCTAAGTCTAAATCATTGAATTTATATTTACCACAAGCTAAGGTTAATACAATAGTATCATCAGGTAAGTTCTTTACAAATTCTCTGTAGTAACTGTTTTTAGGATTTGGAGAGTCACAGCCACCTACTAAGAAGAATCTTCTAATTTTTCCAGATTCGACTAACTCTTTAATTTTTGGAGCTAAACTTAAGATAGTGCTTACACCGAAACCAGTAGTAACTGTAGTAAGTTCTTCTGCTTCAAGACCACCTAATTCTTGTGCTTGTTTAATTAATGGTTCGAAGTTGTAATCAAGAATTTGAGGTACACCAGGTAATTTTGCAACACCACTAGTGTATATTCTGTCTTTGTAATCGTCTTTTGGTAATAAAACACAGTTTGAAGTAGCTAAGATAACTGCATTATATTTAGAGAATACCTCTTTTTGATCAAACCAAGGTCCTCCAATTTGACCTTTTAATGAGGAGTATTTTCTAAGTTCAGGATAACCATGTGCAGGTAACATTTCAGAGTGGGTGTAAACATTTACATCAGTTCCTTCACATTGTTTTAATAATTCTTCTAAAGCTTTTAAATCGTGTCCAGTTACAATAATAGCTGGTCCTTCTTGAGCCCCTACTTTAACTTCTACAGGTGTAGGTTCACCATAAGCTTCAATATGTGCATTTTTAAGTAATCTCATTACTTTTACACTAGCTTCACCTGCATCAAGTCCCAATTGAATTAAATCCTCAGTATCGAAGTTAACATTGGTTAAAGTTGTGTATAACCCTTTGGTTAAAAATTCATCTACTTCTGGATCTTTAGCCCCTAAATGATTTGCTTGATAATTATATGCACTAATACCTTTCATTGTAAATAACAAATTATCTTGTAATCTTGCAACTGTAGGTTCTTTTCCACAGATACCTTTCATAAAACATCCATTTCCAGCTACAGTCTGAGAACATTGGTAACAAAACATATCCAATCTTTCTTTTGGTAAATCTTTCATCATATAAATAACCTCCTATAGTTAATTATAAATTGATTTTATATATTTATAAAGATTATGTAACTTAAAAAGGGTTAAAAGTATTAAATTAAATATTATGAAAAATAAATTAATATAATAAGATTTTTGATAATGAGTTAAGTAAAATTAAATTTTAAAATATTTTATTTAAAGAATAAAATAATATTTATATTCTATCTGATTTTAAAGATTATTTCTATAGAATAACCACAATATTAAGAATATTTTAGATTTTAAATGTTAAATAGCTAAAGATTAAAGGGATATCATGAAAGATATTACAGATGAAAAAATTATCGAATCTTTAAGATTACTTGGATTAACACGATATGAAGCATTGGCCTATTACAATTTAAACTCCATGGTTGAAGCAAAAGCCATTGAGATAAGTGAAAAATCAGAGATTCCTAGAACTAAAATTTATAGTGTATTAAGAAGATTAGATGAAAAGGGATTCATTGAAACTGAGAAGGGACATCCCAATATTTATAAATCCATACCACCGTCCCTAATATTTAAAGAGGAGAAAAACAAGTTAATTAACCAGTTAAATGCTACAGAGATGGAATTAACCTATAATCATGAGAACCAAATAGCTAAAACACAAGCACCAATGTGGTTAATTAGAGGAGAAGAAAAAATCATCAATAAAGAGATTGAAATAATTAAAAAGGCTCAAAAAACAATCAACATGAGGATAGGTTTTCTATATAAAAACGAGCTAGAACCTTTAAAAAATGCTTTAAATAATGAGGTAAGAAACAATATAGAAGTAAATATCCTAGTTTCAAATGATCTTTATGAAAACAATAAGAAAGTGGATATTGAAAAGATACTCAATAATGAAAAAATACGCATTTATAAATCAGATATCCCCAGTGTAAAGATGATGATACGAGACGGGAAGGAAATGTTCCATATTTACAGTAAATTTAAAGAAAAATATATTCCAGTGAAAAACACATCTATTGGTATGTGGAACCAATATGAGGATATCTGTGAAAACTATGATAAACGATTCTATAAGACTATTGAAAAATCTAAAAACAGAAAATCAAAAATGAAAACATGAAAAATAGTAAGGGGTTAAATAATCTAAATGATCCAGACTGGAACTAACAGATAAGATTTGGAAAATCCTTTAAAATTTAATATTCATTATAAATTATTTTATAATGAATCTCCATCATCTGAGGAATCTCCCCTATATTCAGCGTAAAATCCATCAGTATCTGCATATATTGCATAGAAACCATATTTTTTAGCATTTTCAATAGTATATAGGATGTATTCTCTACCCCAAGCAGTAATGGCTTGAGCACATTCAAAGGAATACCATCTAAATTTGGAATATCCATAAACACCATACATTGTATTAATCAATCTTTTAATAGCTAATTGCTGAATATTCAGCATTTTCTTTTCGGTCGGATCATTAGATTCTTTCATGATCTTTTTAATTCTAAGTCTTTCACTTAGAATATTTCCAATTACCGATGGTATAAATCCTTTAGGTTCTTTTAGGAATTTATGATTATGTTCTGGACAGACATAATATCTTTCCTCATCACTTAAAGAGGAA
>JBJEIL010000096.1:0-1838 GCA_051876995.1 Methanobrevibacter sp.
TTTAATAATTTTTAATTTAATAATATTTTAGAATTTTATATCTAATTTAGGCCAATATATTAAGTTTAATTTATTTTAATTAAATTTTACTTTAATAAATTCATGTTTTTATAAATTTTATTTGAATCTAAATATTCTGGTTAATTTTAGATATATTAATATTTATAGTGATTAAAATGGAACTTAAAGAATTAATAATAGATGAATATAATAGAAATGAGTTATTCATTGTTATTTCAATTTTATCATTAATATTAGGTTATTTTGAATTTAATTTTTATTTTATAAATCTATCTTGGATTGCAATATTACTGTGCGGATTGCCTATAATAAAAGATGCAATCTTGGGATTAATTATAGATCATGATATTAAAGCAGATGTTCTTGTATCAATGGGTATAATCTCTTCAATACTTATTGGTGAAGTATTTGCTGCAGGGGTAATTTCTGTAATTATGGCTATTGGTGGATTTTTAGAAGAGTATACCGTTAATAAAACAGAGAAAGGAATTGAGGAGATATATGATTTAAATCCATTAAATGCCAGAATTATATTAGATTATTCTAAAACCACTGAGAAAGAAGTACTTACAGATACTGAAGTGGTTAAGGTCAAAGATATAATTAAGGTATTGCCTGGTGAACAAATACCTGTAGATGGTAGAATCATTGAAGGTCACAGTTCTGTAGATGAATCTGCATTAACTGGTGAAAGTATTGCAAAGGATAAAAAGGTTAATTCCCCAGTTTATAGTGGAACAATAAATACCTATGGTAGTTTTTATATGGAAGCTACTAAGGAGGGAAAGGATAGTTCTATTCAAAAACTTATCAATCTTATTGAAGAGGCTAAACCTGAAAATGCCCATGTTGTAAGACAAGCCGATAAATGGGCTACTTGGATTGTGATAATTGCATTTGTATTAGCTATTTTCACCTGGTTTATAACAGGCGAAGTTATTCGTGCTGTAACAATACTTGTGGTATTCTGTCCATGTGGTTTGGTTCTTGCAACCCCAACTGCAATTGTAGGTGCAAGCGGAAATCTTACAAAGTTTGGTATTCTTGTAAGAAATGGTGAGACAATTGAAAAATTATCAAAGGTTAAAGATATTGCATTTGATAAAACAGGAACCTTGACCTATGGAAAACCTAAGGTTGTTAATATTATATCTGGAGATAACATCTCACAGGATGAATTTATTCAGTTGGTGGCATCTGTTGAGAAGAACTCAGAGCATCCCCTTGCAAAAGCAATAATCAATAAATTCGAAGAGGATTTTAATTATGAATATTTAAAAACCAAAGATTTTAAAATGGTTTTAAGTGAAGGTGTTGAAGCTAAAATTAATAAAGGCAATGAGGATATGGAGATATTTGTTGGTAAAAAAGAATTTATTCCAAATCATGTTCCTGTTTCTGAAAACAACCAAATAAGTAAATTTGAGGAAAATGGTTCAACTATCATATATGCATCAAGTAAAAATCGGTTTTTAGGTTTTATTGTTTTATTGGATGTTTTAAGAGAGGATTCTAAAATTGTTATATCTCAGTTAAATGGAGAAAACATTAATTCATTAATGCTTACAGGAGACAATGAAAAAACAGCAAATTATATTGCATCCCAACTTGATCTTAATGATTTTAAGGCAAACTGTATGCCTGAAGATAAGATTAATACACTTACCTCCTATCAAAAATCTAATAGGATGATAGCAATGGTAGGTGATGGTATTAATGATGGACCTGCACTTAAAAAGGCAGATGTTGGTATTGCAATGGGTGGTGTTGGTAGTGATATAACTGTTGAAGCATCTGATATTACTTTTGTAAGTGAT
>JBJEIL010000097.1:0-7730 GCA_051876995.1 Methanobrevibacter sp.
ATTAAGAGGGATAACATTTGATAAATTAGCTATTCTAACATTAATGTCTGCATTTTGAACAAGGGGATCAATATTTCTAATTGCAGATTGTGCTGCACTTAAAACATCATTTGGTGCATCAATTAGGTGGTCAGCTAAATCTGGATCAAACATTTCCAAGTCATTATATTGGATAGTTATGGATTTTTCCTCAGGATATTTCTCTAAAACATCAAATACTTCATCTTTGTACTGTGTTGAGAAAAATTCCTCAAATTTTGTAATTGTTGTATTAACTTTTTCACTTGGACTCATAATATACCCTGAATTTTTAGTGTAATTAATGTTTGTAAATTTTTATTATTAAACTATATTATTTAAAAAATTTTTTATAAAAAAAATTTTTATCTTAAAATTGGAGAATCATAATAAATCTATTTTTTATTAGTTTGGTTCTATTTAAAAAGTTGGAAAATCTTAATAAATCTATTTTTATTAATTGGTTTTATTTTTCATATAAAAGATTAATGTGGTTCTTTTATATAGTTTGTATAATCTAATATGATTCAATTTTGAAAAACATCAATTTTTGTATAATTATTTTTATAATTTTAAAAAAAAGTTAAATTTATTAATTATTTTTTCAATAAACATATAATGTTTAAGTTATAAACTAGATATATAATTTATTACTTTATAAAAATACGATTTTTTTTAAATTTTTTAACAATTTTTTAGAGGATTTTTTATGAAGAAATCAAGATTAAATTTGTTTAAATCTACATCTATGTTAGTATCTATATTAGGTGTTATAATGATAATTGCAACAATTGTTGTTGTAGCTTATATTGGTTTTAACATGGTTTCATCAGGTATTACTACCGGAATATCATCTGGAAATCAGTATGATGAGTTATCTGAATTAAAATCAAATTACTCTAATATAGAAGCTAAATTTAATGAAAGTTCTAGTTCAATGGATTCCGAACAATATGATGATTTAAGATTAGAATTAACACGATCAAGTGGGGATATTGATGATGTAGAAAGTGCTTTAGCCGCAGGTAAGTCTGCTGATGAAGTAAATAATAGGATTAATATTGCAAAACAGGAACTTAATCTTACCCGTGAAATGGTAGATAATGCTACAGGTTCTACATATTAATATTTTTTCCTTTTTCTTTTTTTATCTATTTTTGTTAACCATTTTTTAATTTTAATTTACTAAGTTTTTAAATGTTTGTTAATCATATCCTCGTTTTTTTTAAAGTATTTTTTTTAAATTCACTATTGGATTCATTGTTTTATAGAACTATCTCTTTTTATTCCTTTTTATTTAGGTCTTAAAATGAGTTATTTTTTTTATTTTATTTATAAATACTATTTCTTTATATAAAAATAAGCAATATCATATTTATTTTTTGCAATTATTGTCTTATTATCTTATTAATTTTTGTTTGTTTTATGAAAATTAAGTGTTTTTTTTTATTTAATAGTCTAAAATAGGATATTTTATTGTCCTATCTAATTTTTCATTGTTTTATAAAAATAGATGTTTTTAAGTAATATTTTTGAAAATTATAATAGTTTTAATTTAAAAAAAGTAGATTTAAAAGATTTTAATTATTTTTTAAATCCAATACCCACTATATACATTTCTGAACTTTTTTTACGGGAGGATGGGGGTTTAGTTGTTTTTAAAATTTTAAACTTCTTTTTAATACCGTCAATTAAATGTTTATATTCTCCACCTTGGAATACTTTAATTACAATATTTCCATGGGGTTCTAAAATATTATCTGCAATATCTATTACTACTTGAATCAAATCAATTGATCTTAGATGGTCCAAATCTTTAATACCTGTTAAGGAAGGTGCAGCATCTGAGACAATTACTTTTGCTTTTCCACCTATAATCTTGGTAATTTTATTTTGAACCTCATCTGTTGTAAAGTCTCCTCTAATTCTATAGAAATTGTCTTCAGGTAGAGGTTTAATCCTATTTAAGTCAACTCCCACTACAATTCCTTCTTCTCCAACTTTTTCAAGTGCCACTTGGGACCATCCCCCTGGAGCAGCACCTAAATCTACAACAGTATCTCCTTTCCTTATTATTCTATATTTTTTGTCTAATTGTTTAAGTTTATATGATGCTCTTGAGCGATAGTCATTAGCTTTGGCTCTTTTATAGTAAGGGTCATTCTTCCTTTCCATTTCCCATCTACTACCCATTTTATCACAATTCCTTTTTTTAATATAAACTAGTTAATTATTATTTACTTTATAATGTCTGTTTAAAATATTTTTACTTTAAAAATTGATTTAAAGATTAATAAATATTTTAATAAAAAAATAGTATAATTCTATAATTTATTAATTTAAGAATTTTATTATTTCAATTAGATAAATTATATTTGATTGTTAATTTTTTGCTTTGATTTTTTAATTAGATGAATACAATTTAATTTTTAATTTGTGTTTTATTTATTATTAACTAAATTGATTTTGTTAGTTTAAGAATTTTATTTCATCAATAAAATAATTAAATGGGTTTTAAAATTATTTATTCATGTTTGGTGGTTTAAAGTTTAATGCAGCACATACTGGTTTTCCAACTTTTATAACATTAATATCTACATTTCTATTATTAATTTCCATTACCATAACTGATGGGTCTGATAATCTAGGATTAGTGGGGCTTCCCGGATTTACTAATAGAACATCCCTTATTGTGTTAATTGATGGAACATGGGTATGTCCACTAACAAGTATATCAACATCTAATTCTCGTGCAATATAATATAATTGGTCTAAATCTCCTTTAGGATGTACAATACCATGTACTAAACCTATTTTTAAACCCTCTTTTTCAATAATCCTTGAGGAAGGTAATTCTTCCTCTGTAAATGGATCCATATTTCCACGAACAGCTAAGGTAGGTGCTACCTTGTTTAATTGGTCTATTACATCAAATGAACATATGTCTCCTGAGTGTAATATTAAATCTACATTTTTAAATGTTTCAAAAACTTTTTCAGGTATTTTTGTAGCTCTGTTAGGTAGATGAGTATCAGATATTAATCCAATTAACATTTTTATCACTTTTTTATTTATTATAATATAGTTTATTTAATTAGTATATAAAATATATTGAATTGAATTTTATTTAAGTTTTCATTGAACTATTTTTAATAAAATATTAAATATTTATATAAAAATTTTAAATTTAATATTATTTTTATTAATTTGGATAATATTGTCCTTTAATTGATTTTTAAGGACTTTTTTCAAATTAAAATTCAAATAATTATTTCTTTCATGTTGAAAATATTAAATAAAAAATTTTATTACTTTTAAAAAACATAAAGTAAATTGTATTTCTAATTTTAGAAAGGAGATTTTAAAAATGGGAAAAGTAGATAAAAAGCATATTTTAGATATTTTAGAGGGATATGATAAAGATAATATGACTATCGCTACATTGGGAAGTCATACTTCTTTACATATACTTCATGGAGCTCAATTAGAAGGTTTTCATACAGCGGTTGTCTGTGAAAAAGGCCGTGAAGTTCCATATCAACGTTTTGGTGTTGCTGATGAGTTTATTATGGTGGACAAATTCAGTGATATTGTAAATGAAGATGTTCAACAAAGACTTCGGGATATGAATGCAATTGTTATTCCTCATGGTTCTTTTGTTGCATATGCGGGATTGGATAATATTGAGGATAAATTTAATGTTCCTATGTTTGGTAATAGGGATATTTTAAGATGGGAAGCTGAAAGGGATAAAGAAAGGAAAATGTTAGTTAATGGTAATTTAAGAATTCCTCAGAAATTTGACGGTCCTGAGTGTATTGACCGTGAAGTAATGGTTAAATTCCCTGGTGCTAGAGGTGGAAGAGGTTACTTTATTTGTTCTTCTCAAGAAGAATTCAATGAAAAGATTGAATCTATGAAGAAACGTGGATGGCTAACTGACGAAGATGTTCCTAATGCTCATATTGAGGAATATGTATCCGGATGTAATTATTGTATACACTATTTCTATTCTGCTTTAGATGATGAAGTTGAATTAATGGGTATGGATAGCAGGTATGAATCTAATATTGATGGTTTGGTAAGAATACCTGCAAAAGATCAAATGGCTTCAAATCTTTCTCCTTCATATGTTGTAACTGGTAATCATCCTGTTGTAATGAGGGAATCATTACTTACTCAGGCATTTGATTTAGGAGATAAATTAGTAGAAAGTGCTAGGGAATTAGTGGCTCCTGGATTAAATGGTCCATTTTGTTTACAGACTCTTGTAAATGATAATCTTGAATTGGTTGTATTTGAAACTAGTGCAAGAACTGATGGTGGAACTAACACATTTATGGATGGTTCCGCATATACTCACCTTAAATATGGTGAAGGTATGAGTATGGGGAGAAGAATTGCTGTTGAAATTAAAAAAGCAATTGAAACTGACCGATTGGATAAGGTTATCACATAATTAATTTAAATCTTCTTAAAATTTTTAAAATGGTCTTGATGACTAAAATATGTTTTCTTTTAAAATAGTTAATTAGATAATTCTTTAACTATTTTAATTATCTATTTTTATTATTAAGTTAATCTGTTAGATGATTTTTTTAACTATTTTAATTATCTGTTTTTATTATTAAGTTATTTTATAAACTATTATTTAAAAAGGACATTTAATAGCAAATTCAGGTATTACTTAATCTAAAAATTTAAATTTATCAAAAATTGGTTAATTAGTTAATATCTATAAAAATAATTAATTTTAAAATAATAATTATTAAAGTTTGAAAATAAGTTATTTATATTTTAATAAAGAAAGTAAAAAAGAATTCTAATTATCTTCTTTACTTTTTGATGTTTTTGCTGGTTTTTCTATTGTCTGTAGTTTTACCCTTTTTGAATCTGTTTTTAATTCTATTAATTCCAGGTTCTGCAGGATATTTACCTACCTTAACATTTTTACTGCCTTTTTTCTCAGCTTCCGCCATTTCTAAAGCTTGATCTCTGTTAACCCTAAAGAGATTACCAACAATTGATATAAATCCTCCAATAATAAAACAAGCTATAACAACCATAATGTTCATTATAATTGGTGAAAATATTGGATTTACCATAGGTCCTAATAATCCATATGTGGAAGCGATTGCTAAGAATATACCTGATAGGCCACCTACAATAAATGATTGTAAATAGCTTTTAGATTTATATCCTATATATAATGGCCCTATTGCTGAAAAAGGTATGGCCCAATCATAAGAGTATTGGTATCCTATTACTGCTAGACCAACAAATATTCCAGTTCCAGCAATAAAGGCAGCAAAATCAAAATCATGTACCTCATCAGTCACACTCATCGAATCACCTTTTCTAATAGTTAAAATTTAACTATTGCTCCGTTAATAATTAGCTATTTTTTAAGAATAAATTTTTTTAAATTCTAATATTAATCACTTAATTTTAGTCTATTTAAGGTAATATCTTTTTTTAAAAATTTAATTCTTAGTTCTAATTACTTAATAATTAAATCTTGTATTTTAATATTAATAAAATTTTATAATTGATTTTAATGTGGTGATTTTAACTAGTTTTAATTTTTTTTTATTTATTTAATTTTGAAAATACTTAAGATGAATGAAAAATAATTAAAAATAGATTTTTTGGAATTTAAAATTTATAATAATTTAATTTCATCTGCAAAATCTTTAATCTTCTTGTTTGGACTTTTCATTTCTTTTTCAGTAATTGAAAGGCTTTTTACAAGGTCTTTACCTGTAAGTTCACTAATTTTCTGGAATGTTTTATCATCACCGTTAGCTTTCATGGTACAGAATGCACCAACCTTTTTGAAATGACTTTTATTATTCTCAATATATGTTATTACAGGGCTTGCAGGTGATGATGCCCATACTGGGGTTCCAATAAGTACCAAATCATAGTTTATCGGATCTTTAGTTGTTACGATTATTGATGAACCTTTACCTATTACGGATTCTATTGCTCCTTTTAAATATCCCCCTGCACCAGTATGGCTTTGGTTATCTCTAATTTCTTCTATGTCTGCATCTAAATCTCTTCTTAACATTTCTGCAAATCTTTTGGTGTTACCGCTTCTTGAATAATATGCAACTAATATTTTCACATTACCGCCTTTTTTTAGATTTTATTAAATATATTTTTAGTAGATAATTAATATATTCTAATAATAAATATAATTATTCCTTTATGTAGTTAATATGAGTTTTAATAACATCTTTTATTAGTAAATGGGTAATAATATTTTTAATAATTTTCTCAGGTAATTTATATGTTTGCAGAGTTAGATGATATGATCAAGGGTCAGGATGATTTTAAACAGGACTTGGTTGAAATATTAAAGGATAAATCAAAAACTATTTCCGTTTTTGATCAAATGAATTGTACTAATGAGTTATGGGAAGGATTGAAGTTTGTTCAAGGGAAACATAAGAAGGATTTCTTTGAAACTTATTGTAAATATTTCATTTTAAGAATAAATGACATTAAAGACGATAGGAATGATTATGGTAATGAGACCTTTGACTTTGATGAGTTTGTAAAATCCGTTGTAATGCTTGAGAATAATTATTATGAAATTGGTGGTGATGATGTTATGAGAAGCGAAGCGTTCAGATCTATTTATGCAATAATATCTCTTTATACCACATTTATACTGGAGGAACCAATTCATCCTGTTGGCACTAAATTCCCCGGTGAGTTAGAAGTTGAATATAATGATGGTGTTTATTATTGTCCTGTAAAGGAGAATAATGTTGATAATCCTAAAGCTATTTGTCAATTCTGTATTGCAGAGCAATTAGACTATTAATTTTTATCCTTTTTTTTTATCTGTAAAAGTTTCTAATTTGATAATCTTTTTACTATAAACAATTTTAATTTTTAAGCATTTTTTTATTTTTAATTATTATATATGAAAATGTTAATATTTCCAATACCGTTAACCTTTTTAATGCTGTTTAAGTTATTATATAATGTGATTAAATTTGAAAGCAAGAACAAGATTAATTAACTATTTTGTTGGTTTATTTATAATGACTGTAGGTATTGCTTTCTCCATTAAATCTAATTTAGGTGTATCTCCAGTCAGTACGATACCTTATACAATGACTGTTGTCTGGGGTATTGAAATTGGAATGGCCACTATTATATTCCACTGTGGTCTTGTCATATTACAAATTTCACTATTAAGAAAATCCTTTCAACGTAAACAATTATTACAAGTGCCTGTAGGTGTTGTATTTGGTTATTTTACTTCATTTTCCGTATATTTGTTATCTTTTATTCCAAGTTCATCAAATATCATTATCTCATTAATTTATCTTGCAATTAGTATTGTTGCTATTGCTTTTGGAATATTCTTATATTTGCCACCGAAATTGATTCCCCTTGCAGGGGAAGGTGCCATGGCGACTATAAGTGCTGTAAGTGGAATACCGTTTGAAAAGGTTAAGATTTATTTTGATACTTCAATGGTTGTAATATCTTTAATCATTTGTTTAGTAATGATTAGGTCTTTAGGTAGTGTTGGAATAGGTACCATTATCTCAGCATTCCTTGTTGGCAGTACCTTAAAGTTAATCACTTCAATATTTGAACATTTCAAAGGCTATAATCCAATGCTTATTAAACCTAATGATAACTCTTAATTTTTTTTTAATTTTTAACTAGTTTTTCAATATTTCAAA
>JBJEIL010000098.1:0-7656 GCA_051876995.1 Methanobrevibacter sp.
AAAGAAAATATTAAAAATCCCAGTAAAGTAGAAAAAGAACATTATTTAAAAAATTAAAAAAAATATAGAATTTGGATTTATAAAAATAGATTTATTCCTCTAATTCAATTCCCATCTTATCTGCGAATCTACCTAAGATTAAGGTAACAACTACAGCAATCACAGTTACAATAATTGCATAAACAAATAGTCCTGTAAGGGCACTACCTTTATCAAGGAATGTGTTAATCAATTCTTGGATAGCACTGTTCCAAGCTAAACCTGCAACTAATGCAAAAGCAGTTGTTAATAATGTAATAACAGCTTTAATAACCTCTTTACCTACAACAGACACACTCTAACCTCCTTTATTTTTAAAAAAAATAATGAAAAGCATTTCTTAAATAAAATATTTTTAAAAAATAACTTTTAATTAATTATAAAATTTATAGTAATATTAGATTATTTTTTAATAGTATAAAAAATTTCATGAAAATTAATAATAAAATAGAAAATATCTTAAAAAAAAAAACTAAACAATAAACATTCCGCAAAACATGCAAATAAAAGATCAACAATAAACACCATTCCATAAAAAATAAAGTTTTCCAATATAATATTTGATTATTAAATTAAAAATAGAATTTAAATTACTATAATAATTTTTAAAACCAATAATCTTTATTTACATGGTTTAAATCTAGAAGAAGAATTTATTATAAAAAATACATTTAAATATTTTATTTCCAAAATAATTAAAGTCTATACAATTAAATCCAAAGTTTCAATAATATCATTATTTACAAGGGTAAAATAAATCCAAATACCATCTTTACGACCTTTAATTAAATTAGCATTTTTTAAAATAGATACATGATGAGATATAGTAGGTTGTGGTTTGTTTAAAGCATCCTGAATCTGACAAGGACATAACTCAGTATCTTTAAGTAAATATAATATTTTAAGTCTTGTTGGATCAGAAATAGCTTTAAATACATTCGCTTTTTTGTCTAATTCTTCATCTGAAGGTAAATCATTAAATTCAATATCTCCCTCTACATTACATGTTTCATTATCCATAATTAAACACCTTCAAAATCCATTTTTAATAAAGTACAAGATTAAGTTTAGATTTCATAAAAATTATACAGTTATATCTAATTTATACAAATAAATTAAATTATTAAATAAAATAATAAATTACTGTTTATATATTAATTTTTTTTAATATAAATAATTTAATTAATTATTCCAAAAAATTACTCATTCAAATATTGATTAAAGCAAGTCTTTTAAATATAGAAAAACAGGAACAATAAAAAAAATAATTAAAAAAAGAAAAAATGGATAAATATTAATTACTTTGTGAAATACCAATAATTCCGGTAATTAATAACCATAAACCAATTAAGAACCCTAAAACTCTAGCATCACCTATAAAGTATCCGCAAATGAAGTATATAATCCCCAATACAATTGAGCTTACACCCATATATTTACTTCCAGGCAATACTGATTCAAGTGCAGCCATTACACCAATAATTATTAAAATTATACCTGCAATATAAACAAAGAATGAAGCAAGGAAAACAAAAACAGCCGGATCAAATATTAGAATTAAACCGAATATTGCTATTAAAATACCGAGTATTATTCCTAATGTGCTATAAGGACCAGCAAGTCTTGAAGTTTGATAACTAAACAACAAGGTAACAATTCCTACAAATAGAAATGCCAAACCAATAATAGCGGAGACTGCTGCAACACCAAATGCAGGAAATATTATAATTATTATACCAAGTATTACTGCAATTATACTAAATAACATATTCCTTTCCATCCACAAACCTCCTTATTTTAAATTAATATAAATATAATAATATTTTATTTATTTAAATATAATAAGATATCTATTACATTGTACAATATCTTAATTCCGTAAATAATATTTATAAATCTTAATTTTCTAAATAAAAAAAAAAATAAAAATCGTTGAAAATATTAATTCTGTAAATTGAAAATAAAAAAAATATATAAATTCATTGAAAAAAGGAAAAAAATAAGCTATTAATGAAATTTAAGAATTAACAATTATTTTTTTCAAATTCTTTTACCAAATAATAAACCATAATACTTGCGGCAGTTAAATCCGCAGAGGTACCGGGGTTTAAATGATTTTCAAATAAATCGTCATCAAGTTCAACTAAGACATCATGGAAATTATCATCATCTTTATGTTTTAAAACTTCAGAAACCTTGTCTGAAACTTTTTGACCCATTTCCTTTCCATATTTACGGCATATTAAAGTATCCGGGAATTTTGATAAAATTGTTAAAAATGTTAAAACTGACGCATAATTCATTGAATGGGTTCTTCTTAAATCAGCATATGTTGGATATCCGACAGTAAATACAATAGGCATACCGGTAGTCATTTCACAAGCCAAATCATCCCAACCAGCAGATATCTTTAAAACTTTAAACATAGTTTGACGATTGGCAATTAATTCCTGTTTAGCACTATCATCATTTACATCATATTCCCCTTGACTTCCCATTCCACCTGCAGATGCTAGATTTATTGCATCATATAAATCAAGAGCATCTTGAACTGTGGTTGCATTCATCACCTTTTCAACATTTAATCTAAGACTGGTTAAATCTTCACTTAACGCAGCAGCAGCTGCCAAAACAGAAGTCATCATTACAATTCCAAGATTTGTATTGTTTTCAACCCAATTATTAGTTTCACTTACAGCATCTAGAATTGTTTTACCCAATGCTATTTCAGATAGATTTTCATTATTTTCCATAGTTCTTTCTGCAAGTTCAGTGAATATATCCCCTATTACAATACCACTTATAATAAAGTCTTCAAAGACCATATCATCAAAATCACGGGTCCTATGAACATTTCCAGGTTTTGGATAACCACTAACTTCAAGTGCAGATGCTATCTGGACTATTTTTCCAATTTGTTCTGGTTTAATCATAACAATTCCTTAAATATTTATTTTTTTTTAAAAATAATGATTATTTATCATACCTATTAAATTTCATATTATATAATTTTTAAATAGGATAAATTAAAAATTCTAAAAAAATAGAAAAGAATTAAACTTAATATAATTTTGAAAATTTCTGTAGACCATATAAAAACAATAAAAGACTAGAAATATTATTTTTATAAATGATCTAACAGATATGGTGCAAAGTAGGTGATAATCAAATCTGCTCCAGCTCTTTTAATAGATAATAAAGATTCCATGATGGAATCTTCAGTTAAATAACCCTTATCTATAGCAGCCATAATCATAGAATATTCCCCACTTACATTATAGCTTACAAGTGGAAGATTAAAATCCTCTTTAACTGTTTTTATAATATCAAGATAAGGCAATGCTGGTTTGACCATCAACATATCTGCACCTTCAACTACATCAAGTTCACATTCACGAATAGCTTCACGACCATTAGCAGGATCCATTTGATAAGATTTCCTATTACCTTTACCAGGAGCGGAATCAGCAGCATCCCTAAATGGTGCATAGAATGAAGAGGCAAATTTGGCAGAATAAGACATAATCATGACATCCTCATAACCTTCCTCATCCAAAGCATTTCTTATAGCCTCCACCCTACCGTCCATCATATCAGATGGAGCAACAATATCAGCTCCAGCTTTAGCTTGTGATACAGCTGTTTTTGCAAGATATTTAAGTGAAGGATCATTCAATATTTTAACTCCGTCATCAGTATTATCATTTATATCCCCTTTATCATATTCATGGATTAAACCACAATGACCATGGGAAGTGTATTGACATAAACATACATCACCAATAATAACTAGATTTGTTTCTTTTTTCAATGCCCTAATAGCTGTTTGAACAATACCATCTTCCATAAAAGCAGGTGAACCAACAGGATCTTTAGTTTCCTCTAAAGGAATACCAAATACAATAATTGATCTAAGTCCTTTTGATTCTAATTCTTTAGCATATTCCACTCCGTCCCCTATTGAATATCTGAATTGTCCTGGCATTGTGGATATTTCTTCCTTTTCACCTTTCTTTAAACCTTCCTTAAAATAAATAGGATAGATTAAATCTTCTTTATTTAGTTTAGTTTCTCTTACAATATCACGAATATTACTATTCTTCCTAAGTCTTCTCATTCTTACAGTTGGATAATCCATTTTATCACCGGAATTTTAAAAAATCTATTTTATTTAAGTGATAAGTTTCAAGTGTAAAATTATTTAAAATTAGTCTTATATTTCAAGTGTAAATAATTATAGAAATTAAATATTTTAAAGAAACATCATCATTTAATTTGACCAAACAAAATAAATTAATGAATAATTCACATATAAAAGCTAAATTAACCTTGAAAATTTATTATAATTCATATTAAAATCTTTTGTTATAAATGAGCACTTATAACTTATAATTAAAAGATAAGCATATAAAATTTTAAAAAATTATTGAAAATTTAATAAAGTTTAATATAAAAATCTATACAAAATTAAAAATAAATAAATCAGAAATATAAATTTTATAAAAAAAATTTTAACAAATAAAAAATTTTCCATCTAATAAATTTTACACTTGAAATTCAACTAAATTCACTTCAATCTTATATAAAATTAATATAATTTTTAAATATAATATAATTTTACTTTTAAGAATCTTTAGTTTAAAAATTAGTAAAGATTCGAAAATTTTCAACAAATAAATGAAGATAGCCAGTTCAATCTAAAATATTGAAGATTGAATTTGGTTTATAGAGATAATATAAAATTTATTACAAAATAAAAAGAACTAGAATTATTAACTAGAATAAGGTTTAAATTATTAATTAAAATTAAAAACAGTAAATACATGGAACAACTAGTTAAAATAGTAAAATCAATTAATAAAAATGTTTAAAATAGAAAATTGAATGTTATAGAGTGTTTAAAGTTTACAGTTTAATTATTAGAATATGAAAAAACACAGTTTAAAAAAGTAAAATCAAGTTGTAATATTTAATAGTTTAATCTAAACATATAAACTATAAAGATATTTTCATTTGAGATTAATTGAGTTTATATTCCTTTAAAAGTTTGTCATCAACACCATATGGCTTTTTAGAATAATAATGTTTTGCATGTTCCACAATTAAGCCATGAAACTCCTGATATTCGTTAACTCCACCATTAAAATTATGTTGGAAGAATTTCTTAATTTTAATATAGGAATCTTTCTTATCAATATAGTTTAGATTTACAAATATTCTTCTAGTATATGTATCTACAACAAATTCATGCATACCATAAGCATATAATAGAATAGAGTCCGCAGTTTCATTACCTACTCCTTTTACACTTAGAACTTCGGATCTTCCCGGCTTCTTTCCATCCAAATTAATATAAAAATCAGTGATATTTTTTAGATAAACAAATTTCTGATTATAATATCCTGCAGGTTTAATGGCATTTTTAACAAGGTCTTCCTCTGTTTTTAATAATTCTTTGAATTTTAAAGATAAATTACCCTCAGTAAAATCAATGATTTTATTTAAATTATTTAAAGATTTCTCAACAGATAGCCATGAGGTATTCTGAGTAAGTATAGTTCCTATAATAATTTCAAATTGCTCATTATTATCTCTTGGAAAGTCATAATCATTCGGGTGATAACCTTTTATTGAACCTTTTTTATTAGGAATCTCACATTTATAATTTATTATAGGCCACCATCCCTGATAAGAATATGCATCAAGCAATTTCTCATAAATTTCATTTAATTTATATCTACTTTTTCCCATAAGAACATCCTAGATAATTTATTAATAATTTTTATCTGTCATTTATGAGTATAATTTTAACATTTATAAAAGTATTCTTTTATACTGTAAAATTTTTATAAAAGTTTAATATGAAATTAGAAGTTAAAAATAATTTGAATTCAAATAGGTCATTATAATAGATAATTTAACAGAAATAAAAAAGAACAAAGCAGAATAAATTATTTTAAAAATCAAAAATATTGATGAATTAATAAATTAAAAAAGTGATTTTTAGAGAAAATAAAATAAATCAGATTAATTTAAAAACTAAAAAAATTAACAAATCAATAAATTGAAAGAACCGTTAAACTTAAAAAAAATAAAAAAGCGTAAATCAAATGGAGTTTAAAAAATATTGGAAAAAAACATAGGTTCGATGAATAAGGAGTAAAAAAGAAATGAATAACGTGTTTAGTAAAAATCCAATATATTTTAAACTCAATATTATATAACACAATAATCATATATAAAGTTAATGATTTAAAAAAATTAATTATTTTATACAAAATTCATTTAAAATAAGAAAAAAACAACTAGATTATAAAAAAAATACGATATTTTAATATTTGTTTAAAATTATCCAGTGATTTCAAAATAAATTATCCATATAAAAATCTATTAAAATCCATAAGAGGATACCCATATTAAATAAAAATGTTAAAAACACCATAACAATATAAATGAATAGTTAGTAATTTTAGATCAATATATTGAAATTAAAATCAGAGAAAATACTGATTTTTAAAAAATAAAGATAAATAAATCTTAAATCAGTGAAATAAAGCTAAAAAGATTATTTAAAAAATATAAAAATTTTAATAAGAATTTTATAAATATTAATTATATAATATATTATAAAAAAAAACAATTATTTTTTCAAAATTGTTAAAATATTTAAAAAGGTATAATATGTCAAATACAACTGGAAAAATATTTACAACTACTAGTTTCGGAACTAGTCATGGAAAAGCTATTGGAGCAATAGTTGATGGTTGTCCAGCTAATCTTGAATTAAGTGAAGAGGATATTCAAAAAGAATTAAACAAAAGAAAACCTGGAACAAGTAAAATAACAAGTCCACGTAAAGAATCAGATAAAATTGAAATATTGTCTGGAATTTTCAATGGTAAAACTGACGGGACACCTATATGCGGGGTAGTTTACAATAATAATCAAAGATCAAAAGATTATGAAAGTATTAAAAACACACCACGACCAGGACATGGAGATTATGGCTGGAGAATGAAATACGGAAATTATAACTATAATGGCGGAGGCCGTGGAAGTGGAAGAGTAACTATTGGACATGTAATTGGTGGAGCAATAGCTAAAAAACTACTTAAAGACACATATGGAATTAAAGTAATATCCCATGTAGTTCAGATTGGTGATATCTTAGCACATAGTACAGATATTGATAAGATTGAAAAGGAAGTTGAGTTAAACCCTGTAAGATGTGGAGACCAAGAGGCTGCAAAAGCTATGGAAGAATTAATCCTATCAAAAAAAGCCGAAGGAGATTCTGTTGGAGGCATAGTTGAAACAATAGCTACCAATGTCCCTGCAGGAATAGGTGAACCAGTATTCGGTAAACTTGATGGGGATATTGCACAGTCCCTAATGAACATAGGCGCAGTTAAAGGAGTTGAGGTCGGTTTTGGTTTTGATGTTGCAAGAGCGTCAGCCTCAGAAATCAATGATGAATTCTATTATGAAGATGGAAAGGTATATACAAAAACCAATAGTTCAGGAGGAATTCTCGGAGGAATATCTAATGGAATGCCAATAATCACAAGAATTGCAGTTAAACCTACTCCTTCCATATCCATAGACCAGGAAACTATT
>JBJEIL010000099.1:0-36608 GCA_051876995.1 Methanobrevibacter sp.
TCCAGTTTTATTATTGTAGTTTGACATATCTGTCAAGGTTAGAATTGTTCCAATGTTTCCAACTAGGGAGGAGTTACTTGCCACAATCCTATCTGCTCCTGATGCTAATAGGTAGGCTCCTGAGGTACCACTTTCACCTATCCAGGCAACTGTTGGCTTTGAGCAGTTTTTGACCATCCTCATCATTTCATCACTTGCGACGGTACTTCCTCCAGGTGAATTGATATCTATTACAATTGCTCCGACTGAGGGATTATTCTCAGCTTGGGTAAGTGCATTTTCAAAAGCATTGGGTGTTATAATACTGGTTGTATCATTGTTTCCATAAGCTATTTCACCATAAACAGGAATAATGGCAACTGTGGTTGTTCCAAGTAATCCTGTAGCTGGTAAAATGAATAATAATAAGAAGATAATTATGACGATTGCAAAACCGCCTAATATTCCAAGTCCAAAGTACTTTGTTTTCAAATCCATGTTATCTCCTAATTTATTTAATAATTATTCAAAATATTTTAATTAATAAATTTTATATAATTATTTTAATAAATTTTATCTTAATTATATTTATTTTATTTATATTATATTTTTAAATTTTATAATTTTTTTAAAGCTTATATTTTTGGTGATTGTTTGAAGATTTTAGTTAAATCTCCAGGATCTGCAACTATTATAAATGCAATAGCTTCAGGTTTTGGTTCTGCATTTGGTATTGATTTAAATATTATATCTAAAGTAAGTGATAACAGATCTTCTGATATTAAATCCAAGTCTGATATTGGTGTTAATACTAAATTAATGGATATGTGTGCAGAAGCTGTTTTAAATCATTATGATGTTAGCTGTGGTTTAGATATTGAAACTGAAACTAACCTACCTTTGGCTTCAGGACTTTCAAGTAGTAGTGCATTGTCAAATAGTGTGGTAACTGCCGTTTCAAAATTCATCTCAGAGGAGTATGATAAGAAACCATTAACTGATATGGAAATTTTAAATTTGGCTATTGATACTTCATTAAAGGCTAAAGTAACTATCACAGGTGCTTTTGATGATGCCTCAGCATCTTATTTTGGAGGGGTTGTTGTAACAGATAACTATAATAGGAAACTACTTATTAAGGAACCAATGGAAGAGAAAAAAGTATTAATATTTCTGGTTGATAAGGAATCATCTACAATCAATTCTGATGTAGATAGGATGAAATTAATTTCTCCAATGGTGGATTTAGCATTTAATGAGGCAAAAAACAAGAATTACTATCTTGCATTAAATTTAAATGGTCTTTTATATTCAAATGTTTTAGGATATGATTCAAATATAGCAATTGGGGCATTATCTGCTGGGGCATTAGCGTCAGGTTTGTCTGGTACAGGTTCAGCATTTACAGCTATTGTTGATGATAATTCCATTGATGATGTAAAAGATAAATGGTCTCAGTTTGAAGGTAGGATAATTGAAACTAAGGTTAATAATGAGGGTACTGTTTTCTTATAGGGGAATAATTTTAAAATCTGTTAATTGTCTATTTTTTTTAATTTTTCTAAAACCTTGTTAAAAATTCCTCGGATACATTATATTTAAATATAAGAAAGAAACAATATTATAATATTATTAATTATTATATTGTGGAGAATTTTTCATGGATGAAGATATTAAGAAATCATTGTTTGAAAATGAGAAACAAGCAAAGGAAACTCTTAAATTTTCTAGAATGGAAATTGATAAACTTGATAATGACTTAATTAATATTATTTCTGAACGTACTTCTTATGCAGAAGATATCGTTAAAGCTAAAACTTATTTAGATATGGATATTTATGATGAAAAAAGAGAAAAATCCATCCATGATAAGGCTAAAAAATTAGCTTCACAAAAAGGTATCGATCAAGATATTCTATTTGAAATATTAGATGATTTGGCTCTTTTAAGTAAACGTAAACAGAAACATATCTTAGATGAATTAGAATAATAAAAATTTACTTTAAAAAATATGGAGGCATGACTATGGGAAATATAAGAACTACTTTTGTAAAACGTATATCAAGAGAACTTATTGAAACTCACAGTGATTTTACTACTGATTTTGAAACCAATAAAAAATTAGTTTCTGAATATTCTACTGTCAGTACTAAACATTTAAGAAATAAAATTGCTGGTTACATTACTAGATTAGTTAGATTAGAACAAGAACAAGCTTAAGTTTAACTAATTCTATCTTTTTTTCTTTTAGTTTTAATTTTAAATTTATTTTTTGGTTTTTTATCATTGATTTTACATTTTTAACTATTTTCTTATTGGTCCTATTTTGTTATTTTAGCTATTCTATAGTTTTGTTAGATTATTTTCAGTTATTTTAACAGTATTCTTATTTTCGGCTATTTTTTAATTTCTTATAGTTTATTTAACTATTCTTATAGATTTCTTATTACTTTTATTAATCTTGCTGTTAATGATTTTTTATTTTTGGCTAGTTTTATAAAATATTGGACTCTTATTAATTCTAGTATTAAATAAAATAATAAATATTAAAAAATAGATATTCTAGATTATAAAATAGGATTTTATAATTAGTTCTAATTCTTATAAATCTAACTTATGCATTCGGGAAATTGTAGTCGGGGGATTTTTTATTAAAGAAAAAATATTCATGGAAAAAGACTTTTATAATCGGTTTAACCAATTTGCAAATAAGTTAAATGAGGATTTAGATGATTTTCTTCTTGGTAAGGTTTTATATATCTCATTAAATGATTTACCTATTGTTAAATATAAGAATCCTAAACATGTTAAGGTTCACAATATTGACTTAGGTGATGATTTTGCCAAATACCTATCTGAATATGTAAGGTCAAGGAATATAACAAAAAGGGACTTATTTTATACAGCTATGAAATCCTTTGATGATGGTGATGTTGAGGTTATTAAAATCGGCTCCTATAATTTCAATAAAAGTAATCCTAAGATAAATGAAACTAAAAAAACTGAAAACTTAAAATATAAAGATGTTAATGAATTGTTTGATTCTAATGGTAGTATTAAACAGAATAAGATAATTGACAGATCCAATACATTAAATAAAAATCTTCATATGAGAAAATATTCTAAGGAAATTGAAATATTGAAAGGATTTGATAATAAAATCAATAATTTAATTAAGGGTTATGATCTGGGGGATATCGAATATTTTAATGGAGATTATGAAGAAATCAATTTGGATAACATGCCCTCTGATTTAAAAGCAGAATTAAATGAGAATAAGTCTTTTTTCAATAATATTCTATCTTGTAGTTTGGATGAGTATCAAAAGTTGGCAGTAGTTGTAGACTGTGATAATGAACAGATCATTGCTGGTGCAGGTACTGGTAAAACCTTAACATTAATTGCTAAGGTAAAGTACCTAGTTGAGATTAAGGGTGTAAATCCAAATAATATTCTATGTTTGTCATTTAGTTCTAATTCTGCTTTGGAACTTAAAGATAAACTTTATAAAACCTTGGGTAAGGATATTGAAACCCGTACATTCCATGCTTTAGGTCGTAAAATCATAAGGTCCTATGATAATACTGTATATGGCAGTCCTATGGATTTTGCTGATTTTTTCATTAAACGATTTAAGAATAGTCTGTCTATTGACGAGATGAAAGATGTAATTAAATTAGCATATGGCTATTTTAAGGTATCTAAAAGGGGTTTTAATGATTATATAAATAAAAATAGAAATTATTCTCGTGAAGAACTGGTAATGGAAGAATATAATTATGTCTTGCAAAACTGTGCTCTTCCAGGTTTAATTGAAGAGTTTACAGAAAGATTTAAACGTAACAACTATACTATTGATAAGTTTGATGAATTCTATCAATATGATTATGATGAATATCTGGATGAACGTTTAATATTCTTGGATATTGCAAAGAAATTTTATATTGAATATGAATTATATCTACTTAAGAATAACTTCATCGATTTTTCAGACATGATAAATAAATCAATACCTCTTGTTGAATTATATGGTATAAAAGATAATTATGATTATATATTAATCGATGAGTATCAGGATACTTCTTACCTAAATTATAGACTAATTAGAGCTATTAAGGATAAGACTAATGCAAAAATTATAGTGGTCGGTGATGATTGGCAATCTATTTATGGTTTTAGGGATACTGATTTGGATTTGTTTAATAATTTTCCAAAGTATTTTAAGAATCCAAAAATCGTCTTCACATCTAAAACCTATAGGAATTCTCAGGAATTGATTGATGTTGCAAGTAAATTTGTATTGTCCAATGAAAAACAGATTAAAAAGGATTTGGTCTCTGATGTTTCAATAAAGAAAGCACCAATACAATTAATCTATTATAATTATGGTAAGACAAGTAGGGTTAAATTGTTTGAAGATCTTTTAATGTATTTAACTGATAAATTTCCGGGTTCTAGTTTACTTGTACTTTCAAGAAATAGGGAGGATATTAAAGCCTATTTATCCCCACGTTCCTTCTTCTCGAAAAATCCAAGTAAAATTGGAAAGTCTAATAATCTAAAAATCACTTATCCTAAAAATTCCAATGTAAAAAAGGAAGATAGATTGGATATCCAATTTAAAACTATTCATGTATCCAAAGGTTTGGAAGCAGATAATGTAATTATAATAGTCAATGATAACTTTCCAAGTCAGGTTAAAAATAGCGGTTTACTTGATTATGTAAGTAATGGTAATGATATAGGTTTTAAACGTAGTTTGGAAGAGCGCCGTTTATTTTATGTAGCATTATCCAGAACCAGAAACTATGTTTTCCTATTTACAAATCTTCGTGAAAAATCCTCATTTATAAAGGAGTTAGAATCTTATTATGCATTAGACGAGTTTAAGGATTCTTTCGATGTTTACCATAATCCCGATTCTAAGTAATGTTCTTTTTAAAGTTAAAACTTTATTATGATGGATAAGTTTAAGATTTTGATTTTATCTTAACTTGGATACTAAATGATATATTCCTTCAATAAATGGATTTTTCTTTTAGTTGGAATCTCTTTCGGCAATGGTTTTTAATCTTTTCAATTAGAATCTTTTTTTGTTGATTGATTTTTTAATCCTTTGATTTTTATTTCAATTAAAATTCTTTTTTTAATTAATTAATTAATTAATTTTTATTTCAATTAAAATTAAGATTCTTCTATTATTTACTAAAATTTATTAATGTGTATTATTATAAATATCAATGTATAATAATTTTAAAATTTGAAGAAAAATAATTATTTTTATAGATAATTAATTAATTATTTTTACTATTGTAATTTTCTTAAATTTTATGGTTGTGAATTTTAATGGAATTAATTGTGGCGAAATTTGGAGGAACCTCGGTTGGAAATGGTTCTAGAATAAAAAAAGCGGCACAATCTGTCGTAAATGAGTATATGAAAGGAAATCAAATAGTAGTTGTAGTATCTGCTATAAACAAGACTACCGATGATTTAATAGAAGTTACTAATGATGCAATGGGTGATGATGTGTCTTCTCAACAAATGGCAGAAATTTTATCCATGGGTGAGATGACTAGCACTAGAGTATTTGCATCTACAATTGAATCATTAGGTGTAAAATCTACATTTGTTGATCCTTATAATGATGCTTGGCCTATTATAACAGATAATAGTCCTTTAAATGCTAAAATAAATTATAAAGCTTCTGAATATCAATCTAAAAAAATTTCACAGCTCTTGGATCAGGGTGTTATTCCTGTAATTTGTGGATTTTTAGGTAGGGGTCCTAATAATGAAATAACTACTATTGGCAGGGGAGGTAGTGATGTAACCGCTTTCTTCCTAGGTCATGCACTTAAAGCTAGTGAGGTTGTAATTGTAACAGATGTGGATGGTGTAATGAGTACTGATCCTAGAAAGATTGAAGAAGCTGAAAAACTAGATAAAATTTCAGTTGAAGAAATGAGGGATATTGCTTTACATGGTGCACAGGTTTTACATCCAAATGCTTTAAAATATAAAGATCCGATGATTAAAGCTAAAATTATTAGTTTTGAGAAATGTGATTTATCCGATAAAGGAACTGAGATTGTCGGTCCTTTTGAGGATGGGATGCTTAAAAGGGCAATATTATATCCTGAGAAATTATCTATATTGGCTGTTGTTGGAGAACATATGATTGAAGCTAAAGGATTACTTGCAAACTTAACTAACATTCTTGCAGAAAATGATATTAATATTTATGGAATTTCTGCTGGAGAGAACTCTATGACTGTTGTGGTAAGTAAAAAAGATTCAGATAGAGCTTATCATTTATTGCACCGTTTAGTTGTTAATATTGATAATTTAAGTTCAATTTCAATGGGTGAAGATATTGCAATGTTAACTGTTGTTAGTCCTGAATTTAGTCAGGCTGAATCACCGGGAATTATTGCAAATATTACTAATCCATTACATAAAAATAATGTTAATATTGTAGAAATCTCTTCTTCACAGTCTGCTGTTATTTTATTCGTTGAATGGGAAGATGGAGAAAAAGCACTTAAACTTGTTAAGGAGGTTTTAAATTGAAATTTGAAGGAACTGCTATTGCAATGATTACTCCTTTTACATCAGATAATAAAATCGATGAAGAAGGTTTTAGAGAAAATATAAACTTTTATATTGATAGTGGAGTTGAAGGTTTACTCGCTGCTGGTACTACTGGTGAGTCAGCTACTTTGACCCATGAGGAACATAGGAAATTGATTGAAATCTTTGTTGATGAAGTTGATGGTAGGGTAGCAACTATTGCTGGTGCAGGTAGTAATTCTACTGATGAGGCGTTAGGTCTTGTTAAATTCTGTCAAGATGTTGGTGTTGATTATGGACTTGTAATTACTCCTTATTATAATAAACCTCAACAACATGGTTTGGTTCAACATTATAAAACATTAAATGATAATGCAGATTTGGATATTATTGCTTATAATGTACCATCACGTACTGGTGTTGATATGGCCTCTGAAACTATCTGTGAAATTGCAAAACTCGATAAAGTTACAGCTATTAAAGAGGCTAATCCAAGTTTAGATAAAACAAGTCATACATTCTCACTTTTAAGGGATAATGATCTTTTAGATGATATTAATGTTTTATCTGGTAATGATGGTTTAACACTTCCTTTAATGTCCATTGGTGCTAAAGGTGTTATTAGTGCATCTGCAAATGTTGATCCTGTAAGAATGGTTAAAATGGTTCATTGTATTCAGGAAGGTAAATATGATGAAGCAAGGGAATTACATTATCAAATGTTACCATTAATTAAAGCATTATTCTTAGAAACTAGTCCTGCTCCTACAAAGGCTGCTTATCATATGATGGGTAAACCTGCAGGACCTTTAAGATTACCTCTTGCACCTATTAAAGAGGATACTAAAAAAGTTTTAGAGGATGTTCTTAAGAAAGACGGATTCATTTAGATTTCTGTAGTGGATTTATAGTTTATTTAAATTTAAACACTATTTTTATTTTTTTTAATTTTATTTAAAAAGTATGGAGTTAATAAATATGATTAAAGTTGCTGTTACCGGAGCTGCTGGAAGAATGGGTTCCGGTATTGTTAGGAGAATTACTGAACAAGATGATATGGAAGTTGTTGCAGCTATTGAAATACCTAACACACCTCTTGAAGGTAAAGATATTGGTATTCAAGCAGGTATTGATGAACTTGGAGTACCGATTGTCGGTTCTGAAAAATTAGAAGAAACATTAAAAGAAACAAAACCTGATGTTTTAGTTGATTTCACTATTGCTGCTGCTGCAGCACAAACAATTCAAACCGCTACAAAATGTGGAGTGAATATTGTTGTAGGAACTACCGGATTTTCACCTGAGCAAGAAGCTGCAAATAAAAAGGCTGTTGAAGATAATAATGTAAAAGCAGTTATTACTTCCAATTTCTCAATTGGTGTAAATGTGTTCTTTAAAGTTATTCGTGATTTAACACCTATTCTAGATGATTATGATATTGAAATTATTGAAGCTCACCATAATCAAAAACAAGATGCTCCTTCCGGAACTGCAATGACTGCTTTAGAAACAGTCTGTGATGCTTTAGGAAGAGATCCTGAGGAAGTAGCAGTTTATGGAAGACATGGTCATGTAGGTAAAAGAACCAAACAAGAAATTGGAGTTCATGCTATCCGTGGTGGAGATATAACCGGTGATCACACTGTACTCTATGTCGGTGACGGTGAAAGATTAGAGATTAAACATATGGCTCATAAAAGGGAAGTTTTCATTGCAGGTGTAATTAGGGCTATTAGATATATTCCCGATGCTGAAAACGGTAAAGTTTCTGATATGACTGATGTATTAGGATTAAATTAAATTTTAGAGAGTTGATTAAATGGTAAATGTAGGTATACTTGGTGCAACAGGTATGGTTGGACAAAGATTTATCCAACTTTTAGATAAACATCCTGATTTTGACATTACTGCTCTTGCAGCATCAGAACGTTCTGCAGGTAAACGTTACGAAGATGCAACTACTTGGTATCTTGACGAAGCAATGCCTGAATCTGTTAAGGATATTGAAGTCTGTGAAACCAAACCTGAAGCTATGTCTAATGATGTTGATATCCTATTCTCATCACTTCCAACAGATTTTGCTGCTAAGATTGAACCAGCATTTGCTCAAGATTATATTGTGGCATCCAATGCTAGTGCAATGAGAATGGTACCAGATGTTCCTCTGGTTATCCCTGAGGTTAATCCAGAGTTCTTAGGTTTAATAGAAACACAACAAAAAAACAGGGGATGGGATGGTTTCATTGTAACCAATCCTAATTGTTCCACTATTGCATTAACTTTAACATTGAAACCTATATACGATGCATATAATATTAACAAGGTTTATGTTTCAACTATGCAAGCAATATCTGGTGCAGGTTATAATGGTATTCCATCTATGGCAATAGTTGATAATATTATCCCGTATATTGGTAATGAAGAAGAAAAGATGGAGAGTGAAACTTTACAACTATTAGGAAGCTTTGAAGATGGTGTTGTAAAAGATGCTGATTTCAAATTATCTGCTTCATGTCATAGGGTTGGAGTTGTAGATGGACATACTGAAGCTGTTTTCATTGAACTCGATAAAGATGAGGATATTGATGATATTAAACAAACTATGGCTAATTTCAAAGGTCTTCCACAAGAATTAGGTTTATATTCTGCTCCAAAAAATCCTGTAATTGTTAAAGAAGAGGATGACCGTCCACAACCTAGATTAGATAGGGGTGCTGATGGTGGAATGGCTGTTACTGTTGGCCGTGTAAGAAAAGATGCTGCTATGGACAATAGTTTTAAATATGTTTTAGTTGGACATAATACAGTTAGAGGTGCAGCTGGAGCATCAGTATTAAATGCAGAACTAATCAATAAAGAAATACTTTAATATTTTTTCAAAAAACTTTTCTTTTTTCTTTAATTTTTTGTATTTTCTTATTATTTACTTTACATTAGGCTATTTTTTGTAATTAAGTTTAAATATAATTAAAATATATAATAAATATTATATAATTTAATGAAATAGAATATTAAAAATTATTTTAATTTCTTAGTCATTTTAATAATTTGTACTATGAAATTATCTTAAAAATGTCTATTTTCATTGGAATTTTCATGATAGATTTTATTATTACTGTGGAATAAAGTGTTTGGGATTTTTATTTCATTAATATTTGATTTATAAGGTTTAGTTGGGAGAATAATGGTTTTTGAAAATGATGAGAAGGAGACTCTTCAAGCATTAGTTAGATCTTGTTTATTGGAGATAAACAGATTAAAAACAGATTTAGCTGCTGCTGAAAAGGATAGGATTGATTTACAGAATCAAAAAATAAAACTTGAACATGATGAGACTGTAAATAAATTAGAATCTGATTTAAATAATAAAGAAAATGAACTTATGCAGTATAAATTAGATGTTCAAGAAAAAATGAACGATTTACAATCTGTAATCAATGATAAGAATGAAGAGTTAAACGTTAAAAATAAAATTATCATAGACAATGAAAACCTTATAAGTAACCAGGATGAAAAAATTCGTCAATTAAGCGATTTTGATAATAATATTAAATCCATACGCCTTGCTATTGAAGATGATATTAGCTCAATTAAAACATCACTTGAAGATGTTCTTGAAGGATTTAGGAAAGATGAATCTTTAAATGATGAGAAGATTCATGAAAAAATAGATATTATTAATGAGAAAGATGATGAGATTAAATCATTGTCTAAGAATATTGATGAGTATAAAATCCAAATCATTGAACTTAAAAATCAAATAGAATCTAAAGATAGTTATATAGAACTTAAAGATGAACTTTCTAATACCAAACATAGATTAGAAGAAAAAGAAGATGAAATCACTGTTCTTAAAGAGGATTCTATTCCAAAATCTGATTATGATAGTTTATATGCTCAATTTACAGAATTGAAAGGTGTAATTCAATCTAAAGACCAAAGTATTAGGGAGTTACAGGAGACTAACAAAGAACTTTCCAATGTCCAGAATGAATTGGACCATACAAAACAGGTTTTATCAGTTAAGACTCATGAATTGGATACTCTTAATGAAAATCTCGTATCCTCCGAGGATCATATTGATTTAAAAAATAAATTGGATAATGCTAATAATTTATTAAGTTCCAAAGACCGTGAAATATCTGATTTAAAATCATCAACTGTAGATAAAACATTGTATGCTGATTTACAAAAAGATTATAATGAACTAAAAGATTCTACAGTTTCTAAAACTTCATATGAAGAATTAGGTCAAGAATTGAAAAAAATTAGGGAAGGTACTGTAAATAAAGAAAAATATGATGTTCTAGTAAATGATTTTGAGACATATAAATCAAATGCAGTTCCTAAGGAAATTTATGATGATTTAAAAGATGAATTACAAACTGTCAAAGATTCAGCAGTTTCAAAAGAAGATTATACTAATTTGGAAATCGAACTACAGCATGTTAAAAATAGTTCAATTTCAAAAGATATCTATGATAAAGTTTCTGAAGAGTTAGATGATTTAAAATCTAATGCAGTTTCTAAAAATGAATTCGATGAAGTATCTAATGAATTAAATCAATTAAAATCATCATCTATTGCTAAAGCAGAATATGATAGAGTTAAGTCTGAACTTGATTCTGTTAAAGAAAATATTCTTAAAAAAGATAATGAAATTGCCTCTGTTAAAAATAATACTGTTGATAAAGATAAGTTTGATAACATTCAGAAAGAACTTAATTCTGTTAAATCTGATTTATCTAGTAGAGATAAGGAAATTTCAGAACTTAAAACTAATTCAATATCTAAACAAGAATATGATAGGCTTAAAAAAGAAAATGAGCTTAAAGATGAGAAGATTGATCGTTTGGAAAAAATCAAGGATTTATTCTCTGAACTTGAAGCTCAACACAATTCTGATTTAGAAAACTTAGAACAGCTTCAAAGTAAAATCAAGAATATAGAAAGTGGGAATTCTGATTCTGTAAATGAAGAGAATCAGGAACTTAAAAAAGAGATTGAAGAAAAAGATAAAGCTATTAAAGATCTTGAGGAAATTAAAACATTATACAATAAATTACTTATTCCTCCAAAAACCGATTTAACTTCATTCCAATCTCAGGTATTTAATTTAATTCCAAATGAGCCTATGAATGCTAAGGATATTCATGAATATATTAAGAGTGTAGCATTTGATAAAATATCCCTTGCAAGTGTTCAAAACATCTTGAAGAAATTAGTTAGAAAAGGCTATATGGAATCTTATGAAGAGGGAGATGAGGTTATCTATAAAAAAATAGCAGAGGATATTGTAGGTAAATAGATACCTTCAATTTTTCTTTATTTGATTTTTGTAACGTTTTTTGTTTTTTCCATTTTTTAGGATTTTTATTATTTCTGGGGGTTTAAATTATTTTTTTATTATTCTATTTTTTTTAGGATTTTTATTATTTTAAGGATTTAAATTATTTTTTTGATTTTGTTATTATTGTTTTTTGGATTTTCATTCTTTGCTTTTTATTTTCATTTTATTGTTATTTATTCTTTATTTATTTTATCTATTGGCTGTTTTTGCTATTATATTAATAATTTAATTGATTTTAATTAATATCAAATATCTCTAACAAATGCTCTTATTAAACTTGCTTCACTATTGATTTTCAGTGGAATAAAATATCCATAGTATTTATCTTTTTTAAGTAAGTCTAAATTACATAAATTTTCTATAATTAACACATTATTCCTCAGTAAATATTTATGGATTTTAGTTTCTCCATAAAAATCGGGACTTGACATATCTGTAGCAATTAATAAAACATCATTTTCAACTAAAAATTCAGCAAATTCAATACTCAAGCTAGGATTATTAATAAAATATTCATCACTTTTAAAATTTTTAGCCCATAATGTTTTTAAAACAACTATTTTCTCAAGGCTTTTTGGGATATTTTTTATATCCTTAACATTGATGTCGTCATTTCCCTCTACAGGACTGACATCTAAGATATTACATGGACCAATTAAATTTTCTAATTTTAAATCAGGTATCTTATTCATATTATTAAAATAATGATAAGGACTATCAATATGGGTTCCGGTATGGTTTGAACTTGTAAGTTTTGATAAATTACATTCTCCCTTATTATTTAATGAATCAATATACTCTATATTTAAATCCGGATCTCCTGGATATGGCTTAATATTATTTTCAAGTCTATGTGTTAAATCTATAAATTTCATAATTAGAATTAGGCTTTAATGATTAAAATTTATATTGAAATAGTTTTTATTAATTTAAAAATTAGATTTTAGTTTAGAATCATTTTTAATAATCTTTATTAGTTAAAAAGTTATACCAATTAAAAAGGCATTTTAAAATTGGTTTAAAATGATTTTTTGTTTGTTAAAAAGTTGTATACTAATTAAATCAGTTTTTATTTTAAAATCAGTTTATGGTTTTTGTTTATTTAAAATATTTAATTAATTAAAGATCGATTTTATATCTATTTATATGATCTTTAAAAAAGGATGAATATTTAAAAGGGATTTAACTCCCTTTTAAATATAAAGTTGTTTTATGCATTTATAGGTTTGATCTCATCATTTGCTGGATTTAACATCTTATCTTTATCTCTCAGTACTGACTTTGTACTTGTTATTCCAAGTAACATTGTGGATAAATTGTGTATTGTTGAGGATGTTGAAGGTGTAATTATACCAAGAATTCCTAATGCAATTAAAGTACCATTTATTCCAACGATTTTGTGGTAATTGCTATTAATCTTATCTAACATTTTACGACTTAAAATTCTTAAAGTTATTAAATCGTATAAATTGTCTGATAATAAGGAAATATCCGCTACTTCTCTTGCAATGTCAGATGAATTCTTCATAGATACAGAAACATCTGCAGCCGCTAATGCTGGTGAATCATTAATGCCATCACCAACCATTATAATTGTTTTTCCTTCTTCTTTTAATCCTTCAATTATATTTGCTTTATCCTCTGGAAGTACTTGAGATTTATAATTTGTTATTCCAATTGATTTAGCAATACTTCGTGCACCACTTTCACTATCACCTGTTAACATGATAATGTTTTCAATGCCCATTGTTTTAAGTCTTGTTATAACGTCTTTTGCTTCATCACGTACAGGATCATTAATACAGATTAATCCTTCAAGTTTATTGTCGATAGCTAAATATATTACAGAATTTTCTTTAACTTTTTCATCAATTAATTTTTTCTGTTCTTCGGTAATTTCAACCTTCTCATCTTCAAATAAGAAGTGTTTACTGCCTATTACAGCTCTTTTGTCATTGTATCTAGTTGCAATTCCATGAGCTACTATATATTCAACTTCACTATGTTCTTCCTTATGATTTAATCCTTCAATCTCAGCTTGTTTTACAATTGCTTTTGCAATACTGTGTGCAAAGTGCTCCTCAATACAAGCTGACATCTTTAACACTTCGTCTCTTGTGTAGTTTCCAGTTGGAATTACATCTACTACTTTAGGACTTGCATGTGTTAATGTTCCGGTTTTATCAAATACAATTGTATCTGCTGTAGCAAATTTCTCGATGAATTTTCCACCTTTTATCATCATTCTATTGTCAGATGCTTCACGCATAGCTGATATGATTGATAATGGGGTGGTTAATTTTATTGCACATGAGAAATCTACCATTAAAACGGATAATGCCTTTGTAGTATCTCTTGTAAATAGATAAGTTAAGAATGTTAAAACAAAACTATATGGAACTAGTGAATTAGCTAATTCAACAGCTTTACTTTCGGTTTCAGCTTTTAGATTTTCTGAATTTTCGATTAATTCAACAATATTGTTTAATCTTGTATCTTGATCTACAGAATAAACCTCGATTACAATATTTCCCTCTTCAAGTACTGTACCTGCATTAACAGTTTTACCAATGTCTTTATGTACTGCTAAAGGTTCACCAGTCATTGAGGATTCATTAATCATTCCTTCTCCATCAACAATCTTTCCGTCTACAGGTATCATATCTCCCATATGGATTTTAACTTTATCTCCTTTTTTAATGTCTCCTAATGGATAGGTTATCTCAGTTCCATCATCTCTTACAAGCCATACAGTATCAATGTTTAAGCTTAAACTTTCTTTAAATGTACTTTTTGATTTTTGTACAGTATATTCCTCAAGTAAATCTGAGATTGAAAGTAAAAACATCATTGAACTTGCAGGTTCAAAGTCTCTTTTAAGTAATGAACCTGTGACAGCAGATCCATCAAGTAAATCTACATCAATTCTAAAGCTTGTTAAACTGTCTAGACCTTTTGCTATATATTTTACAGCTTTAATTAGAGTTATAGCATTTCTAATGTTTAATGGTAAAAAAGGTCTAATTAAATATCTTTTAATAAGTTTTTTAATAATCTTTAGATAGAATTTATTTGTAATTTCATTAGATTCGTTTTTAGGACTTGGTTTTCCTTCAAATAAATCCTCCATTCCAATATTATCTAATATTCTTAAAATTTTATCTTTATCTTCTATATTGTAATAGTTAATTAAGATACTTCCATTTCTATGGGAGGTTCTTACATCTTTAATAAAATCATTTTCCAAAAGTAGTTCACTAAGACCATATCCTTCATATTCAGTAAATGCATTTTTACCAGAACGGACTCTCAATCTGGTCTGGTTGTCATACACTATTTGATATTTCATAGTTTAGCCTTGAGATATGGTTTTATTCTTTTTTAGAATCTTCATATATTTGTTTTTTTTCAGTTTTACTACTGTCAACAACGATATCTTCTGCATTTTCTTTCATATCTTGATAGCATTCTTCGGCATCTCTTTTCACTGCCATAACTGATGCCATCCCTTGAGTGCAAGCTTTTTTTACTTGCTGTGATTCAAGGATTTTTTTTCCAATATATGCAGTAGCAATTCCTCCTAAAAATATTAATGCTTCTCTATGTTCGCAAATTTCGTCCCAATAGTCGCTCATTTTTCGACACTCCTTGTAAATTTTTATGTAATTAATTTTTACACCCACTTTTAGATATACCTAAAATTTTTAGGTAATTTTAGTTTTTATAAAAATTTTGTACCTATTTTTTAGTTACACCTAAAATTTTTAGGCAATTTTAGTTTTTATAAAAATTTATATTTAAAACTTTTGATTTTTTTAGGTAAACTAAAATTTTATTAATAATTTTTATATATTATTAAAAATTAAATAATAATAAATGGTTTTTTATTAATTGAATAACTTTTTTAAAATTATTTTGTTTTTATAAAATAATTGAATCTAAAAATATTTGTCTTAAATTTAAATTTGACTAATGTATTTTACCTAAATCTTATAAAAACAATTTTTAATAATATGTTATTTTAAATAATTAGTGAAATATTTTTAAATTATAAAAATTAAATATTTAACTATAATAAAATCAATAGAATAGATGATATTATGAGAAAAAATTTAGATACTACAAAAATAATACCATTACCTGTTTTGATGGTTGGTACTTATGATAAGGATGGAAACGCTGATGTTATGAATGTTGCATGGGGAGGTCAATGTGGACCAAATCATATAGCATTAAACCTAGGCTTAGCACATAAAACTGTGGAAAACCTTAAGGAAAAAGAGGCTTTTACTGTAAGTTTTGCAACTAAAAGCACTGAGGAATTATCTGATTATTTCGGTCTTCGTTCAGGAAATGATGCTGATAAAATTGCTGAATCCGGTGTAAATGTAATTAATGCAGAAAAGGTTGATGCTCCAATTATTGAAGAATATCCTTTAACTGTTGAATTTAAAGTCATAGAAATGAAGGAGACTTTAGGTGAATTAAGAGTTGTTGGTGAAGCAGTAAATGTCTCAGCAGATGAATCAATATTGGATGATGATGGAAATATCTCTATTGAAAAATTAGAACCTATTGTATTTGATTCTGTAACTAATTCCTATCGTGTTATTGGGGAGGTAGTTGGATCTGCTTTTTCAGATGGTAAGAAGTTATTTAATTAATTCTTATAAAACTAGTTTTTATAAAATTTAAACTTTTTTTACTCATTAGAAAAGGTAAAACTCAGATTAAAGAGTAATACCTTTTTTCATGATTTAATTTAAGAATTTTTAACATACTTTTTTTAAATTATAGTTATATTATCTTTTAATTTAGATCTGTATAAACACTATTTTTTATATCTATATCCAAGTTAAAATCCATTTATATAACATAAATTTTTTTTCAACTATTTTAGAAATAGACTGATTCATCTAAAACTTAAATTAACAATATAATATGTTTATAATAAAATTAGTAACATATAAATTTAGATTAATCAACAAAAATAGCTGGAAGTATTAATTAATCTAAAAAGATATACAAAAAAAGGCATGCAACCGCCGGGATTCGAACCCGGGTTTTTGGCTTGGAAGGCCAAAGTAATAACCAGACTATACCACGGTTGCTTATGCGGCGTCCGGGATTTGAACCCGGGTCTCTAACGTGGCAGGCTAGAGTCTTAAACCAGGCTGGACTAACACCGCATTTGATTGTACTTTCATACAACATAATTATTTTTGTTATCATACTATATAAAGCTTTCTATTTTTATTTGATTTTTTTCAAATTTTTTATTTTAATATTTTAATTAATTATTTAAAAAATTTTAATCATGTTCTGATTTTCAGTTATATTTTCATTGGTTTAAGAAATTATCATTTATATATTCTTATTTTTGTATAATGACTTCTATATTTTTTTAATTATATTTTCAAAAGGACCTATATTAATCATTGCTTAATATTTGCAGTTTAATTTCTTATATTCAATAAATATTTATATTCTATTTTATGAATATTATAATGTTATCATAACAACATTTAAATATTATAAAACCTATAAAAATATTGTTATTTATTAATTTTATTAAATATTTATCAATATTGGTATTATTGATTTTATTAATAATTTTATTTTAATATTATCTGGTGATTTAAAAAGGGGTTCGATTCCTTTAGATATTATTTTTTACTCTCTTTGAGAGTAAAAAAATTGTTTGTTATTTTCTTAAAAAATAATAAAAAATCATATATGGTGATTAGATGTTTGATTTAAGTGCTTATGTTCCATTTTTAGGACTTTTAATATTTGGTAACATAGAAAACTTAATTCTTGCTTCACAAGGAGTAGTTGCCAAAGCAGATATGAAAAAATTAAGTTTAGCAAGTATTGTTGCTGTTATAATTTGGTTATTAATCGGTACTTTAGCTACTGCAGCTGCAATTAAATATGCTGATGCAATCAACTTTATTGGTGGTTTAGCTATTTTCATATTAGGTTTACAATCTATGCTTCAAGCAACACATCTTATTGGAAGTAACGACGAAAACTAAAGGTGTTATAATGTCATTTATGAGTGAAATAAAACCATTTTTACCATTAATCATATTTGGTAACATAGAAAACTTAGTTTTAGCTTCCCAAGGTGTTACTGCAGGAGTAGATCCTATTGTTTTAGGTGGATTAAGTTTAATATTAGTTATAATATGGTTATTAATTGGTACATTTGGAACTAAAATTGCTATTAAATATGCTGATGCTATTGAATTTATCGGTGGTTTAGCAATATTTATTTTAGGTATTCAATCAATGTTAGAAGCAGTTCATATTATTTAAATGAAAATTTAAATGAATATATAAATTTTATGAAATTATTTATTATTATTTCAAGAAAAAACAATTTTTCAATAATACAAACCTTTTGGTTTTGTTATTCTTTTTTGAGGGCTTTTTTCATATTTTTGCTGAGTTTTAAACTCACAAAAAATATTTTTGGAAATTTATTTAAACATCTTATTTCTGTTTTTTAGTAAATTACTTATTTTCATTTTCATCCGCAGCGGATAATTATCTTATTTTTTCATGTTATGATGGAGTAACTCTTAGACTTATTTTTTCGAATTAATTTAATATTTTAATTATTTTTTATAGCTTTTATGGCCTTGGTATTTTAAAAGCTTATCTTATGGGTTTTCTTAGATTTCTTTTTTGATATGGTTGATAATCTTATTTAATAAGAATGCTATAAAATCTAATGGTTTCTATATTTTAAATAATTTTTTAATTATTTATTGAATAGATGTACATGATGTTATTTTATTTTATAATACTTTTAGAATAAATTAATTATATTAAAAATCTGATTAAAATAATAAGTTAATCTATATTATCATATAATTTTAAAGATCTTATTTATAAAAATTACATGATGAAATTATTTTCTATAAACAGTATAGGTTTTTTTCTAAATTCAGAATTTTAAAATTTTAAGAAGTGTTCTATGAAAATATTTTCTAAATAATATAAATTTTTTCTAAATTCAGAAATGTTTTAAAAATAGTATTCCGATTAATAAATTAAAAAAAATAAAAAAAGTTAATTAAATGAAGTGATTCATTTAATCACATTCGATTTCAAGTTTCTTGTCACTTTTTGGAAGCAACGTTAAAACTATAGGCAATACTATGAGTATTATTGCAATTATTCCTTGAATGGCTATTGAGAATAAATTATTAGTTGTTATTAATGTGTAGATTCCATTTAACCATAATGCTATGAAAATTATTGGAATCACATATTTAATAAGATATTTCCACCAGCTACCAAATTTATATTTTGCATTTCTATTTACAATATCCAGTAATTTATCAATATTGTATAACCAACCAAAGGTTAAACATTCAAGAACGATACCAAATAATACTGCAAACTCATTTAGGAAACTATCTGCAGTGGTAAGTAAATAATTTCCAAGTCCTGTAGCATAAACAAATGATAATCCGAAACCGATTATACAAAGTACAGTTACTATAACTTTTCTTCTAATTTTGAATTTACGTGTTATACCAAGGGATAATGGTTCAAGAAGGGAGATTGTTGTTGTTATACCTGCAAATAATACACATAAAAAGAATAATGGTGCTAAAACATAAGCAAAATTACCCATTATGTTAAATACTGTTGGGAATGCAACAAATATAAGTCCAGAACCTTGTGTAATTACTTGGTCTATTGGAACACCTTGACTAAGTGACATAAATCCGAGGATTGAAAATACTCCAATAGCTGTAAAGAATTCAAATCCACAGTTTGATATTGCAACGATTGCCCCATTTTTAATAAGCTGTGAATCTTCTGGTAAGTAACTTGAATATGTGGATACTACACCCCAACCTAAACTTAATGAGAATAATATTTGCCCTGCAGCTGCAAGCCATATATTAGGATTAAACAACGCTTCCCATTTTGGAGTAAGTAATGTCTGTATTCCAATATATGATCCAGGTAAACTTACACCATAAATAATTACAATAGCCATGATTCCCATAAGTGCTGGAATTAAGACTTTACTGAATTTTCCAATACCATTATTTAAGTTTTGGTGTGAAATATACCAAATTATTACCCATAATACAAGTAATGATATTACAATTGGCCAAATAATAGTGGAAAGTCCTGAAATTGATGTGGTACTATGAAGTAATGTGTTAGTGTAAAAATTACCGGGATTAGTTCCCCATCCTTTTGAGAAACTTAAAAGTAAATAGATTAAGTCCCATGCAATAATAACCACATAATAACATAGAATCAGGAAGGAAGTTAAACATATAAACCAACCAACAACTTCTAATTTATCTTTAACTTTTTTAAACATATTTGGTACAGAGGTTTTAAATTCATAACCTACTGCATATTCTAAATACAAATAAGGTAAGGCCATAATAAGAATAGAAATTAGGTAAGGTATAAGGAATGCTCCTCCACCATTTGAATATACTACATATGGATATCTCCATATATTACCGAGTCCAATAGCAGATCCAATCATTGCCATAACAAATGATAATGTACTATCCCATTGGCAAACTTTTTGATTTTGACTAGCCATCTTTATTTCACCTATGATGAATAAGATTTATAATTTAAATCATAATTATTATTTAAAAAAAGAATTGGATTAAAAATCTTAAAAAAAATATTGATTTATTTAAAACAATAAATTTGATTGATTAAATAATTTAAATCCTTAATTAGTTGAAATAATTTATTAGTTATTAAATTATAAATTTTTAAGTTTAATATGAGAATTTAAAACATAAGTTTTATTCAGATATATTTACTTTTTTCACATATTTTTACAACTTACCTATATTTATTTTTGTTTATTATTAAGTTTTTTTAATTTTTCAATATTTTTTAGTTAAACTTTTATGACTTGTTCCAAAGATTACTTCAAATTGAATATAATTATATAAAAAATAGTTTTAAGATAGATTCTTAAGTTTAAAAGTTTAAATGAGATGTGGTTTTTTTTTATTTTGAAAAAATATTTAAAATGAAAATATGGTTTTTTTATATTTAGAATCATTTAAAATTAGAATAATGAAAAGAGGAGTCTATTTATTTTTAAAAAATATTTAAATTAGAAAATTAAAAATATTTAAAAAATAATTGGATGAAATAGTTTTTTTTTTTTAAATGAATTATTCTTTTCTACCAATTGCACATAGATATGTTGTTTTGGTATTGGTAAATGTTGTAACATCTTTGAATCCTGCTTCTGCTAACATTTCACCAAGTTCGTCTTCGGATAAAATAGTCATATCCAATAATTCAATTCTATTTCCCATTCTTTCTTCTAATCCTTCATCTTTCTTCTCCTCATTGCAGATGAAAATCGCACCATCTTTTTTAAGAACTCTGTGAATTTCTTTAAAGTCATTTAAAAGATCTGGCCAAAAGTATATGGTTTCAAATCCGCTTACAATATCAAAACTTTCATCATCAAATGGAAGTTCTGAAACAGATCCTTGAAGTATCTTAACTTGACCTTTTTCAATTTCTTCTTTATTGTATTTTTCAGATTCTTTAACACTAGTCTCAGAGTAGTCTATTCCATAGACTTTTCCATTAGTCATACCTGCAAATCTTTTAACATTTACTCCTCCACCACAACCAATGTCTAATATGTCATCATCTTCACATACATTTAAATGACTTACACCCCATTGTGCTAAGTTTTCATGAGATTTGTTCATTCTTTGAATCATTTCCTCTCCAAGTTCTCCTTCAGGTTTACGGCAGTTAAGAACTAGTTCATCTGATTCTTTTTCTTTAATTTCTTTAAAGTCTTCATCTGACATTAGGTTATTGTTTGTACTCATATTTATTACCTTAAGTGTTGTTTAAATTTAAAATTAGATTAATAATATAATTCAATATTATAATTATAATGTTTAAAGTTTATTAATTTTAAACTTTTAATTATTATATTTTTTTATAAAAATTAGCAGTGGGCTTTAAAATTAAAATGTTGTGTATTAAAACTCTTTACTGTAAATTTTAATATTAGGTTAAAATCAGAAAATGGATATTAAAATAAGCATTGGTTGGTTAAAAATATTTTTTCTATAAAAAAGGTAGAGATAGAAGGATTCTATCTCTGTGTTTAAAATCCTTTTATATTTACATCATAGGTGGCATTCCGCCTGCTCCAGGAGCTCCGCCCATTTGAGATGGGTCAGGTCCTTCTGATGAGGATGCGATAACATCGTCGATTCTTAAAATCATTTCAGCAGCTTCGGAAGCAGATTGAATAGCTTGTTTTTTGACACGTTTAGGTTCTACAACACCAGCTTCTTTCATATCAGTGACTTTACCATTGAATACATTTAATCCCATGGTGGTTGAGTTTTCATGAGCAGCTCTTAAATCTACTAATGAGTCAATACTGTCAATACCTGCATTTTCAGCTAAAGTTTTTGGTACAACTTCTAAACTTTCTGCAAATGCATTTACAGCTAATTGTTCTCTTCCACTGATTGATTCAGCATAGTCTTTTAATCTTTTTGCAATAGCTACTTCAGGAGCTCCTCCTCCAGCAACTACTTGACCATCTTCAATAGTTGCAGCAACTACACCAATAGCATCTTCGATAGCTCTTTTGATTTCGTCTGCAACATGTTTGGTACTACCTCTTACAAGTAAGGTTACTGCTTTAGGTTCTTTACAATCTTCTACAAAGATCATATCTTCACCGGAGACTTTTTTCTCGATTACTGAACCAGCTTCACCTAAATCATCACTAGTTAAATCTTCAACATTACTGATGATGTTTGCACCGGTAGCTCTTGATAATTTTTCAATATCTGATTTTTTAACTCTTCTTACAGCTAAGATTCCTGCTTTTGATAAGTAGTGTTGAGCTAAGTCATCAATACCTTTTTGACAGAATAATACATTTGCTCCAGCATCGGAGATTTTTGCAACCATTTCTTTTAACATGTTTTCTTCTTGTTCAATAAATGCTTGCATTTGATTTGGATCTGTGATTCTGATTTCTGCATCTACTTCGGTTTCTTTAACTTCAAGAGCAGAGTTTAAGATAGCGATTTTTGCACCGTCAATTTCTGAAGGCATACCTTGGTGTACTCTTTCTTTATCAATAATTACACCTTGTACTAATTCAGAATCCTCGACAACTGCACCTTCTTTTTTCTCAATTTTAATGTGGTCAGTATCTACTTTTCCATCTTCTTCAACTTGTTCAACAGCTTGAACAACTAATTTTGCAAGAGGTTCACGAGCTTTTTCGGTTCCTTTACCGGTCATTGCAGTCATTGCAACTTTTTCTAAGGTTTCAGTATCAATATCGCTTATTGCAATTTCATCTAAAATTTCTTGAGCTTTTTCAGCAGCTTGTCTGTATCCCATTGCAATAATGGTTGGGTGAATATCCATATCTAATAATTCTTCAGATTGTTTTAATAATTCTCCTGCAATGATAACAGCAGTAGTAGTTCCGTCTCCTACTTCATCCTCTTGTGTTTTTGCTACTTCAACAAGCATTTTTGCTGCAGGGTGGTCGATATCCATTTCTTTTAAGATAGTAACTCCATCGTTAGTTACTACAATATCTCCAAGTCCGTCTACTAACATTTTATCCATACCTTTTGGACCTAATGTAGTTCTTACGGTTTCAGCTAAAACTTTAGCTGCTAAAATATTATTTCTTTGTGCATCTTTACCTAATAACCTGTTAGTACCTTCAGGTAAAATGAATATTGGTTGACCTTGTTGTGCCATAATTTCACCTCAATATTTAAAATAATTCTTATAATCATTATCTAAATAGAATTATCTAATTAGACTTTAATTTTGCTTGATGTTTGTATTTAGGGAATATAACCATCTCATTCAATCATTTTAATACTATAACATAATGGTTTATACTCTTGTTAGTTTTTTAAAAGAATTTAAAAAATTATCTAAAAATAAACATCTACATATAGAAGTGGGTTAGAGGTTATATAAATACTTTACGGTTAAAAGTAAATTTTTGTAACTAAAATAATTTATCATGATTTTCAATGATTATTATTTTATTTTCGGATTATAAATATAGATTCCTTATTATATTTATTTTTTCATGATTTAAGGAGATATCATCCTTCGTTTTATTAAATCAATAGATTTAACTAATGAATATATTGGAATTTAATAATGTTTTAAAGATTAAGATGTGATTCTTATCTCTTAGGTGATTCATTATAAAATATATTAATTATTCTTTGGAATTGTTAATTTAAATTCATTTTTAATTTTTAATATATTGGAAAGTTTTCATAGATTGGATTTTTTTTATTTGATTTCCTTAAAAAACATATAATTTTATATGTTTAAAAAACTTATAATATATTAATATAAATATTTAGTTAATTTTTTAGCTAAGAGATATAACTTAAATTTCAAGATTTTTTAATGGATTATAATGATATTATTTTAAATAGTTGAATAATGATTAAAACTTTATGGAATTTTAATTTGATTTAATTTATTTGTAAAACGGTGTGATTTTATGGTAGGAATCGTAGGTTATGGTGCTTATGTACCTTCTTATAGGATTAAGGTTGAAGAAATTGCTAAAGTATGGGGTGATGAACCTGAACAATATAAGAAAGGTTTAGTTGTTAACGAAAAATCAGTACCTGCTCCTGATGAAGATGCTGTTACTATTGCAGTTATGGCTGCTAGAAATGCAGTAAGAAGAGCTCAAATAGATCCAAAAGATATTGGATCAGTATATGTTGGATCTGAATCCCACCCATATGCAGTTAAACCAACTGCTACTATTGTTGCAGATGCAATTGATGCAACTCCAAATTTAACTGCTGCAGATTTAGAATTTGCTTGTAAAGCAGGAACTGCAGGTATTCAAATGAATATGGGTTTAGTTGGATCTGATATGATTAAATATGGTTTAGCTATCGGTGCAGATACTTCTCAGGGTGCACCTGGTGATGCATTAGAATATACTGCATCTGCTGGAGGAGCTGCTTATATAATTGGTAAGGAAAATACAATTGCAGATATTACAAGAACCTGCAGTTTTACTACAGATACTCCTGATTTTTACAGAAGAGAAGGTCAGACTTATCCTTCACATGGTGGAAGATTCACTGGTAAACCTGCATATTATAAACATGTATTTGGTGCAGCAAAAAGAATGTTAGAAATGTCTGAAACTAGTGCGGAAGATTATGATTATTGTTGTTTCCACCAACCTAATGGTAAATTCTATATTAGAGCTGCTAGAACCTTAGGATTTAAACCAGAACAATATGAACAAGGTTTATTAACACCTTATATTGGTAATACCTATTCCGGTGCTGTTCCTTTAGGTTTATCACATATTTTAGATGTTGCAAAACCTGGGGATAAAATATTTGTAGTAAGTTATGGTTCAGGTGCTGGTAGTGATGCATTCACTATTGAAGTAAATGATAGAATTGATGAAGTTAGAGATTTAGCTCCTAAAACTGATGATTATCTTAATGAGAAACATTATGTTGATTATGCAGTTTATGCTAAATATAAAGGTAAAATTAGAATGTCATAGGAGTGTATTACAATGAGAGATGTAGCAATTATAGGAGTTTCACAAACAAAATTTGGAGAATTATGGGATTCATCATTTAGATCCCTTGTTGCAGACGCTGGTATTGAAGCTATTGTAGACTCTAATATTGGTGGGGATGATATTGATGCAATGTATGTTGGTAATATGTCATCAGGTTTATTTGTAAATCAGGAACATATCGCATCACTTATCTCTGATCATATGGGTTTAAATCCAATTCCATGTACAAGAGTTGAGGCAGCATGTGCATCTGGAAGCTTAGCATTGAGACAAGGTATTTTAGCTGTAGCTTCAGGATATCATGATGTGGTTGTATCTGCTGGTGTTGAAAAAATGACTGATGTTGTTGATGCTACACCTGCTATTGCAACAGCTTCTGATGTGGAATGGGAAGCTCAGCAAGGTGCAACTTTCCCTTCATTATATGCAATGATTGCAAAAAGACATATGTATGAATATGGTACTACAAGAGAACAACTTGCAGAATTTGCAGTAGTTGCTCATCACAATGCATCTAACAATCCTAGGGCACAATTCCCATTTGAGATTACTGTAGATAAGGCATTAAATTCAACAATGGTTGCAGATCCCTTAACTTTATTTGATTGTTCACCTGTTTCTGACGGTGCTGCTGCTGTTGTTTTATGTCCTGCTGAAGATGCTAAGAAATATACTGATACTCCAATTTATGTGAAAGCTTCACAACAAGCTTCAGGTACTATTGCACTTCATGATAGAAGAGATATGACTACTATCGATTCTACTGTTTACGCTTCAAGGAAAGCATATAAACAAGCTGGAGTAACTGAAAAAGATATAGATCTTGCAGAAGTACATGATTGTTTTACAATTAACGGTTTACTTGCTGTTGAAGATTTAGGATTCTGTAAGAAAGGTGAAGGTGGAAAAGTTATTGCAGACGGTCAAACAAGAATTGATGGTGATCATCCAATTAACCCATCAGGTGGTTTAAAAGCTAGAGGCCACCCATTAGGTGCAACTGGTATTGCTCAAGCAGCTGAAGTTGTATGGCAATTAAGGGGAGAAGCTGGAAAACGTCAAGTGGAAGGTGCAGAACTCGGACTTACTCATAATGTAGGTGGTACCGGAGGTACCTGTGCTGTACATATTTTAGGTGTTGACCCTAACTAAACACTTCTCTTTTTTATCTTCTTTTTTTTGATTGTTTTTAAGTATTAAAATACTCTTTTTCTGTTTTCTATTGCTTATTTTAGATTGCTTTCTGTTTCTTATTTTTTGACTTTTTTGATTTCTAATTATACAATTGGCTGATTTTTTATTTTAGACTTTTTTTAATTTCCATTTTATGTTGAATTATCTTTTATTTTTTCCGATTTTCATTTATTTAATCCTTGTTTTTTCTTATTTTAGGTAATTTATTACTTTTATGCTATTTGGATGATTTTGATATTTGTTTATAAAATTTATTTTTTTTTTTTAATTTTTAAAAACCTTTATATAATATGATGTCAAAATTCATCTATAAAAACTGATTATTCAGTCATTTTTTATTAATATTGAAAAGGTGATATTATGGTAAATAATTTGGTCGCATATTTCTCATGTACTGGTACCAGTAAAAATGCTGCTATTAAATTAGCAAATGTTGTTGATGGAGATTTATTTGAAATCGTTCCAGAAATACCTTACTCCTCAGATGATTTAAATTATAGAAATCCTGAAAGCCGTAATGTTAAAGAAAGGGATGGTAAGGAAGTCCCAAAAGTATCTACAAAGGTAGATGATATGGATCAATATGATACAATTTACTTGGTATTTCCAATATGGTGGTATGTAGCACCTAAGATAATCAATAGTTTCCTTGAGGAATATGATTTGTCCGGTAAAAAGATTGTTGTATCATATACCTCTGGTGGAAGTAGCCTTGGAAACACTATTCCAGAACTTGAACCATCTGCACCAGGTGCAGAATTTATTCCTGGTGTAAGATTTAGTTCTCTTGATTCTGAAGATGATATTAAATCAAAACTAAATCTATAAAACATCTGGATTTTTATATTATTCTAACCTATTTTTCCAATTTTTATTTTTTTATTGTTTGTTTAATTTTTATATGAATATTTTTATTTTTTAATAAAATTTTATACACAATTTAATATTATGTATAAAAAATTTCTATTTTTTTCCATTTAAAATAAATACATTTATATATGATGATTTTAAATATTATCATTCTATGAATACATAAAATTTGTGAGGTATTCAAAATGGAAATTCAAAGAGCTGAATATAATGACATAGAAGAAATTTTGGATTTACAATATAAGGCATTTATAACTCAAGCTAGAAAAACTAGAGATTATTCTATAGAGCCTCTTCATCAAACTGTATCAAATGTACAAGAAGAGTTTGATAATGGTTTGATTTTAAAAGCTACCGATGATGAAGGTAAAATAGTAGGTTCTGTTAGAAGTGTAACCAAGGACAATACAGTTCATATTAGTAAGTTGTTTGTTGATCCTAAATTGAAAAACTGTGGATTAGGTAGTACTTTACTTAATACTATTGAAGAGGAATCTAATGCAGAAAGAGCAGAGTTGTTTACAAATTCTTTATGTACCAAAAATATAAGTTTCTATAAGAAAAATGGTTATACTCCATATAAATTTGAATATATACCGGAATTGGCTTTAAAATTTGATTTCATATTTCTTGAAAAATATTTAACTTAATTATTATTATTTTTATTATTTTTTATCTTTATTTTAATTGGCTGGAAATAGAATATTTATTTTTAAAGTTAGCTTAAATTAAATTTTAATTTTAAATAACATTTTAGTCAGTTTTTTCTCATTTTTTCTTTTTTTTTTTAGAATCTATAATTTTTATATATTATTAATTTATAATATTATCATACAAGATTTATTTATAAAAGGTTGATTATTTTGAAAGATAAAGAGAAGAGGATACTTTTATCTGCAATAGAACTATTTTCTAAAAATGGTTATGGTAATACTACTACAGCAAGTATTGCAAAAAAGGCTAATGTAGGTGCAGGTACTTTATTTATTTATTTTCCAACAAAATTAGACCTATTCCATCAGGCTCTTTTATATGCTAATAAGGATTTTATTGATTATGTTAAGGATTTAAAAGAGAAAAAAGATTTTAAAAGGGGAATGATTGAAGTATGGAATAGAATGGTTGATTATGCATTAATGAAACCCTATGAATATAGTTTCATTGTTCAATCTAAAGAATCCGCATTGATCAATGAAGACTTTGAGGAAGAGTTGTTTAATCAAGGTAAATTCTTCTCTAAGGTTTATAATAAATTCCAATCAAAGGGTGAAGTTAAAGAACCTTTTGAATTATTTAGTACTTTCATGTTTCATGATGTTACAGCAACTGTAAACTTTATTAATGATAATCCGGACATGGATGTAGATAAGATTAAAAAGATTGGTTTTGATTTCCTATGGAAGGGAGTCAGTCTTAAAGATGTTTAATTTCTTGTAATTTTCCTTAAAACTTTTTCCAGCTTTAACTTTTTTTATTGTTTTCAGCTATTTTTTACTAGGTTTAGTAATAATATTTATATATATTATATTTTAATATTATATTACTGAGTATTTAGTCAGTGTTATAAAATATAAAATTTTAATAGGTATGTGATTTTATGAAACTTTTTGGTATGGGCTTAATGAGGTTACCTCTTTTAGATGAAAACGATTTAACTAGTATAGATCAGGAACAAGTTAATCAGATGGTGGATGAATATATTGAAAAGGGATATAATTATTTTGATACGGCATATCCTTATCATGAGGGATTAAGTGAAGTTGCATTAAGAAAAGCAGTTATTGAGAGATATCCTCGTGAAGATGTAATTATTGCAGATAAATTACCCATGTTTTCTATTGAGAAGAAAGAACAATTGGAACCAATCTTCAATGAACAATTAGAAAGATGTGGTGTCGATTATTTTGATTATTATATGTTACACAATGTTTCTACATGGACAAGAAAAGCTGTAGAAAATACTGATGCTTTTCAATTTATAGTAGATAAAAAGAAGGAAGGTAAAATTAAACATATTGGAATTTCTTTACACGACAAATCCAAATTTCTTAAAAAGATATTGGATGAACATCCTGAGATTGAATTTGTACAATTACAAGTTAACTATCTTGATTGGGATAGTGATTCAATAGAAGCAAGGAAATGTTGTAATTTGGTAAAAGAATATGGTAAAGAACTTATTATAATGGAACCTATTAAAGGTGGAGTATTAGTAGATGTTCCTAGTTCTGTAGATTCTTTATTTAAAAGATATAATCCAGATATTAATCCTGTTGAATGGGCATTTAAATTCTGTGCTGGTTTAGATCCTATGGTTATTTTATCTGGTGTAAGTAGTATTGAACAAATGAGAGATAATCTCAATATCTTTGAGAATATTAAGCCTTTAACATTAGATGAGTCTTATATGATAGGTGAAGCATCTATTTTAATTAATAATGATGTGGTTATTCCATGTACTGACTGTAATTATTGTATTCCCGCATGTGAACATAATATTCCAATACCAAAATATATTAGAATATATAATGATTCAAAAAGGGAAGGTGCAGATGCAGGTAATGCTCCAGTATATTATACAACTCTTTCAATGAGTGAAGAGTTTGGATCTGCTGCAGACTGTGATGCTTGTGGTGAATGTACTAAATTATGTCCACAGAACATTAAAATTGCTAAATGGCTTGAAAAGATTAATGAAGAGTTTGGATCTGCTGCTTCCCTTTAAAATGAAATTATTTTTATAGTTTCATTATTTTTTTATTTTTTTTTTTTAATTTAGATTTTATTTTGTTTATTTTTTTGTTTTTTCTAATTCTTTTTTTTAATTGGAAATTTAAAAATAAGAGTTATTTTTTTTATTGAATTATTGGATTTATTATAATAGTTTAAAAAAAGTTTAAAAAATAATTATAAAAATTATTTTTTTAATATTGATCTAGTTTTGATAGTTTACATTCTGTTTGTTAATTAAAGGATATGAAATTAAACTTTCAGAATCCAAATCCTCTTTATGCATATCAACTGCATTAATCTGACTGTTTTCATAGGTTCTATAATAATAGATTCCCTTATCTGTATTTACACATGATGAATAAATAGTGATTTCATATTTATCTGGTTCTTCAATAAATGCAAGACCTCTTTGTTGTTCAACTGATCCAAGAATATGGAAGAATTGACTTACACTTTCAAGTTCATCTTCACTGGATAGTGAATTCATTTTGGTAAAACTTGCTTTTACAAAACGGGACATTGAAGATAAATCTCCAGGTAAACCTAAACCTCCCATTCCTCGACTGTAAGCCATTAGATCTAAATCATCACTAAATGTATTATTCGGTGTTTTACTGGATAGATATCTATAATTATTTAAATTGAATAGCTGTTTATCAAATGGAGGATTATTTGTTAAAACACCTACAGGGTTATCATAAACTTTAAGACCCTCTTTGACTGTCTCAACGGTTATGGATTCATTTTTATCTGAAATAATCCAGTGAAGTGATGAGTTTGGAAGTTCATCGGAAAATTGGATGTTGACAATGTTAAGATTTTCTAAGAGTTTTCTTGCCTCTTTAACATCCTTGCATTGTGATAAAATCCATGGAATAAATTCAAAAGATGCAACATTGGTTTTATTTTCATCTGCCTCTTTATAATCTGCAAAATCCGTGAAATTTAAACCAGCTACACTTAATCCCTTTTCATTTGTAGCATCATAATATAGTGGATAGGTTTCAATACCTGCTGTAATTCCAATGAATGTATAATGGCTGTTTATTGTATCTTCAACTCTAAATTCTAAAGGATAATTTCTTGGGGTTATAGTTATTTTCTCATTGTATGATAGTTCATAGTCAAAATTACGTCCAAAATAATGGTCTTTTGATAAATAATTTGCTGCAGTACACATTGTCTTTCCTCACTAATTGATTATAACTTTAATATTGTATTTATTTTAATACGGTAATTAATATTTTCCATATTCTTGTTTTTTATTTATTTATATCTGTTAAAACTTTTATAATTAATTTTTAATATTAAAATCAATTTAAATCTTGTTTTTTCTATTATGTTAATTAAAAATATTTTTTATAGGGATTAAAATTTTTACATCTATATTCATATGTCTAAAAATCACACTTTATATTTAATTTTTTTATAAACTTTTGATATATTATAAATTTTGTTTAATATTTATGAATTGTATAAATTATTTGTATATTAATCTGTTTTAATGAATTATTTTTATTAATAAGTATACATTTTTATTTATTTGTCTGAATATTTTGTTTATAAAATATTTATATAGTATAAACAATAAAATCTTATTTTGATATTAAAAATATTATTTTTAGGTTTTGTTACAAATTTTTTTTTAGTTAAATGGGGATGTTCATGAAATATGAATATAAGGATAAAGAAGATTTAGTTGAATATATTAAGCCATTTTTCAATGTTCATTTAGCTGTTAATGACCAGGTTAATGAAATTATTTCATTTTTGGGTATTACATGGAAAGATCGTAAAGTTCAGTATGAGGATAATTTTTATAATCTATTTGAAATAGATGAGGATATTATAGAAAAATCTGGTTGGGATGAATTTATAAACATTTTAATTAGTAGATTTATTGATTATAATGATTTTAATGTTTCTATACGTAAATTATTAAGGGATATAAAGGAATCTAAATTTCAATCTGCTTTTATGGATAATATTTTTTATGATACTGGTGACTTGATTCTTTGTTTACAAATATATTTTGCAAATATTATTATTGATGATGAACCTTCATTATTGATAATTGTTTTACATGATAAAGGAATTATTAAAGATAAATTAGAACTTATTGAAACATCTAATCAGAAGGATTTATTGCTTAAAGAAGTACATCATAGAGTTAAAAATAACTTACAAATCTTAAATAGTTTAATTAATTTGCAACAAAGATTTGGATACGCTGATAGTGAAGTTATTGAATCTATGAAGTTATTTATTTCATCAATGTCAATTGTGCATGAAAAACTTTACTCAGGTGATGTATTTGGTCGTGTAAATTTGTCTAGTTTTTTTAAGCAGTTTAAATCTCTTTTTTTAGATTTATATTCTCCTTGGAAAATTGACTTTAAATATGATATTGGTGAGGATTTAAATCTAGATATACAATCAATCATGCCCTTTTCCTTAGTTTTGAATGAATTAATTATAAACACAATTAAATATGCATTTCCTGATGATTTTGAAGGTAAAAAGGAAATTTATTGTAGTTTAAAAGGTGAAAATGATGTTCTTCTCTTCAACTATAGGGATAATGGTATAGGTTTACAGGGAAAATCATCTAAAAACTCTTTGGGTAGGATTCTTGTAAATTCTTTAACTAGACAAGTTGATGGGGATTTTGAAGTTATTGATTCTGATAAAGGGTTTGCTTGTGAAATCCGCTTCCCTTATGATAATATTTGATTTGTTGGGGGTGTTATAATAACAACAATATTGGTCATAGAAGATGAAGCAATAATCTCTTTAGATTTATGTTTCAAATTAAAAGATAAGGGTTTTACTGTTTATCATTCAGATGATTATTCTGATGCATTAAAAATCATTTCTGAAAAGAAACCGGATTTAATTATCACTGATCTAAAACTTAAATCTGGATTCGTTGGAATTGATATTTATAATAAATTTAAAGATGACGGTTATAAATTTATTATTATCTCTGGAACTAATCATGATAAGAAACTTGATGATTTCATTAAATCTGAAAATCTAATCTTTGTCAATAAACCTTTTGTTTTTGAAGATCTATTTGATAAGGTTAATGAGCTTTTAGATAAGTAATTTTTTACTTATTTTTTTAATTATTTTAGATTAATTTTTTAATTTTATTTAATGATTTTATTAGTTTTTTTCTATTTTTTATTGTTTGTAAGTAATTCCTCTATTTTTAGTTATTCTTAAACAAATAAATTCTTTTTTTGGCTATTGTATGTTTCTTTCAGTTTTATCTAATTTAAAAAAAGTTTTTCTAGGGTTCTTAATTTAATTTTTATCAATTTTTTTTATATTTTTGTAACTGTTTAATTATTTTTATTTCTAAAATGATTTTATATCGTTTAATATGTAATTTACTAAAAAAATAAATAGATAAATATTTAAATAGAAATCTATATATTAATATTGTAAATTTATTTATTATATCTGATTTAAATGTTTTTTATGAAAATATTCTTTAAAATAAACAGTTTTAATTCAAATTTTCTTTAAAGCTTAAATTAAATTATTTTTAGGAATATAAATTCTCAAATTCTTTGATTAATAATAAGATATATTTGAGTGGAATGTATTTTATTATTAATTTAGGTCATTAATTGATTAGATGTAATTTTTTTCAAATATATATTTAAACAATCATTTAAAAAATTAATTATTTTTTAAGATTAATATTATTTGTTTTTCAAAGTTTGATTTTTTTAATTTTTCATTTTCATCTTCTTTAAAAATAATCTTTCATATTCTGATTGGGTTAAATCTTAAAATTTATAGTTAATATTTTTTTTAAAATGTTGTTGGAAGGATATTTATGAAAAATACTATATTGATTGTAGAAGATGAGTCAATTACGGCACTAGATTTAAAATTTACATTGGAAGAGTTGGGTTATGATGTTGTAGGCATAGCTGATAATGGTAAAGATGCAATTAATCTTGCAGCGGAATTATCACCAGATCTAACTATTATGGATATCCATCTAAAAGGTGAAATGACGGGTATTGATGCCTCCAAAAGGCTTTCAGAACTTAATTTGCCTTGTATTTTTCTAACTGCATACTCTGATGATAATACTTTTAATGAAGTATTAGAGAGTTCTTCCTATGGCTTTATCACAAAACCATTTAATAAGCGTACGATTGGTCTAAATGTTGATTTTGCAATTAAACGTTCTAAGGTTGATGCTGAAAAACTTAATATGGCTCAAGGTTTTGTAAATGGTAAATAAATTTTTTAATTTTTTATATTTTTGTTTATTTTCAGAAAGATTCAAGAAAAAATATTTTTTTTTTAAATTAATATTCCTTTTTTTAAAGAAATTGTATTTTAAATGAAATAATTGTTTCAATCTTTAAATTGTAAAATCTTATTTTTTTTAAAATATAAAACTTTAATTACTTTATTAAATATATTTATATAAGTATATTTTTTTTTATAAGAAATCTAATAATATAAAAATGAAATTTCCTATTTTATTATTGGAATAATTTAATTTAATTTAATTTAATTTAATGTTATTTGTTATTTTTAATAGGGTCCACTATAATTCAAATTCCACATATAAAAGTATACTTAAAATACGGGGCTATTTATTATAAGGTCCTTTTTTTATGAATATTTTTTTAGTTTTGACAAACCACTGATAAAAATTAGATTTTTTCTATAATTGCTTTTTAACGTTAGTATTTCAAAAATTTAATGGTATTTTTTTAATTGATTTAATATGGTTTTTCATTTTTGATGGATCTATTTATTTAAATAAAAAACTAAAGGGGGGTGTAATATTGGATAGGGATAAAGGTATTGTTGCTGCAGATGGAGATGTGGATAATAGAGGTATTGGCGTAGATGATGAAGTTAGTAAGGGTACTAACAGTATGAATGATAATGATCTTTTCAGTGTAGATGGGGATATTGATAATGGTGCTAATAATATAAATAATAATGATACAGTTAATATGGATGATACTGATGAGGATCTTATTTATCAAATAGCTAATAATGAAATCTCCTCATTAGATAATGCAAATACAGATGATTTGGCTATAACTGTCTATAATGATGATAATAAATTGGTTACTGAAAAACAGCATGAAAGGATTCCAACTGTATATGTTGTTTCTAAAAGCGATATAACTATAGATAATATTAAAAAAACGGTAAATGCTGAACATTATATTTTTTTAGGTGTTTCTGATAATAGTGAAGAGGCCCTTTACTTTATTGAAGAAAACACTCCGGATATCGTATTCTTAAGTTTAGATATCTATGGTAAATTGAATGGTGAAGAGTTAGGTAAACTTATCAATAAATTGGATATACCTATAATCTATATCTTTAATTTAGATGACGATTTAAGTTACAGTAGTTTTATAGAAACGAATTATGGTTTTATCTTTGAAAATTATTCTCTTGAAGAGATTAAATTCGTTATTAAAGTTGCTCTTAAAAAGCATGAATCTAATGTTAAATCTGTAATTGATCTTAAATCTAAGATGGCTGAGAAGAATGTGGAATTGGGGGTTGAGAAATTATATTCTACTTTACTTTTAGTGCTTTCTGTAATCCTTATTGCAGATGGTATTATATCTCGTAATGTAACATTCTTGCAATGGATTATTTTTATTCCTTCCGTGATGATGATATTCCTGGCAGCTGTAAGTCTATTTAAAATGACTAAACCAACTCCATATGATACACCCCCTTTTGTTTCTATTATCATTCCTGCACATAATGAACAATACACTATTGAATCAACTGTTAGAAGTATTGGAAATATGGATTATACTTATAAAGGCAAATCTAACTATGAACTTATTGTTGTAAATGATGGTTCTGAAGATAAAACAGGTGAAATCTTATCCAATCTTAAGAAGGAAATTCCCAATTTGAGAATAATTACTCGTAGACCACCTAAGGCAGGTAAAGGTAAGGGATTTGTACTTAACGATGCTCTTTCATTAGCCAATGGATCTGTTATAGGAGTATTTGATGCAGATACACAGGTACATCCCGATTTCTTAGAGAAATTAATGCCATATTTAAATGATCCTAAGGTACAGGGTGTTCAGTCACGTGTAAGGATGTATAATAGGGATAAAAATTTCTTAACTAATATGCAAGATGTGGAATTTGCAGGTTTTGGAAATATACTTAGGGCTAAAGATAATCTTAAATTTAATGGATTTCTTGGCGGAAATGGCCAGTTTGTTAAAAAGGATACGATTATTGAATCTGGAAAATTGG
>JBJEIL010000100.1:0-1808 GCA_051876995.1 Methanobrevibacter sp.
TTACCAGGTGAAGAGGTACTTAAACCTACAATTTTACAAGGTTCATCATCTAATACTACATATTTACCTACTTTTAAAGTTTTTACTTCTACAACTTTAGTTGCCATAAAAATTTCCTCCAAATAAAATTAAATAATTTTTCCTAATATTAATAGTTGATTTTAAAATAAAAGCATAATCTTTACAATAAAATCAGAAATAAGAATTAATTTATTAAAAATTAATCTTGACTATGAAATATAATATTATATTATTATATTAGATTTATTTTTATATAAATGTTAGTACAAAATAAAGAAAGTATTTAAATGGAACTTAAAAAATCAAAAATACATGCCTACCCCACAGTTAAAAATCACAATATAAATTCTTTGATTATATGTAAATAATTAAAAGAAAATTATAATTTATTTAGAAAAATAGAAAATAATAAGTTTCATATAGAATTCCCATAAAAAAAGGAATATAAAATTTTATTACTATAAAAAATCATATTTATATTATATTTAAATAATGGATTTTCATATTGTATTCCATTGAATTATGAAAAAAATAAGGTTGAGATAATGAAGGTTTCTATCGTATCAGGAAAAAGTGAAGGTCCAACACGTTTAAATGCATTTGATAATGCATTGACAGATGCTGGAATAGGGGATGTTAATTTAATAAAAGTATCAAGTATGTTAGAGAAGAAAACATCCATTGTGAAATTACCTAAACTAAAAGCAGGTGCAATGGTAAATTGTGTTCTTTCTAATATAACCTCAAGCAATCCTGGAGAAACAATTACCGCCTGTGTAGCTGTTGCCATTGGAGATAATTTAGGTTGTGTAGTTGAGACAACAGGAGTTAATGTATCAAATCAGGAAAATCGGAAAGAAGCAGTGCAAATGGTAAAATATATGATGCGTAAAAGAAATGAAAAGATTAATCAGATGATTGTTGAAGATTCAACACATACTGTTGAGAACATTGGTTCTGTAGTAGCTTCAGTTGTATATCTTAATGACGATATTATTGAAAAGGATGCGGAAGAATAAAAGTTTTATAACATGATTATTTATCAAATGAAGGGTTTACAATGAATTCAGAAGAAATAGAAAAGTTAAAGGAAATCTCACTTGCAATTATTGAAAATGTGGAAAATGCTGTAAAAAGTCATTTTGGAAAGGAAGAATCTGGAAGATTTGTAAAAATGGGAGCTGATGGAACACCTACTTCCCGTATTGATTTAGCTGCTGAGGATCAAGTAGTTTCATACCTTAAAAATCAGGATTTTATTTGCTACTTAATTAGTGAAGAAATCGGAGAGTTAAAACTAGGTCAGGGAATGATTAAAGAAGTCAACTTAACTAATGAATTACTTAAAGATAAAGAGTCTGATGCAGAATATATCTTTTTATGTGATCCATTAGATGGAACCAGTAACGCTATTAAAAACATACCTTCATTTGGTATCTCCCTTGCAATAGCAACTGTTCCTGAAGGTAGACTTGCAACACTTGAGGATGTTATCATAGGAACAACCAAAAACTTTGCAAATGGGGATATTTGCCAAGCTGTAAAAGGTCATGGTGCATTGTTAAATGGAGAGAAAATGAATCCGTCAAGTGAAACTGACCTTGAGAAGATGTCACTTGGGGGATTTACAAAAAGTAATACGGTTTCAGCTTCAAAATTAGTGGATACAGCAAGAAGAATGAGAGTTTTAGGTTCAGTTGTACTTGAGTTAGGCTATGTTGCAAGTGGCCAATATGACGCATTCCTCGATTTAAGAGGCAGTAGAATTATTGATATTGCAGCAAGCC
>JBJEIL010000101.1:0-7595 GCA_051876995.1 Methanobrevibacter sp.
ATTCCGCCATTCAGCACTGGTGCTATGGATGAAATTATTCTTGAGGCTAAACGTAGAGCAGGTAAAAAAGATTCTTTAACTCTTAAACTAAGAGATTTAGGTGGTTTAGTAAGATCTGCTGGAGATGTTGCAAAAGAAGACGGTGCCGATTTAGTAACAGCTGATCATGTTCTTCAAGCAAAAAGATATTCAAGAACACTTGAACAACAAATGGCTGATATGTCTATTCAAATGAGAAAAGATTACAGCGTATTTAATAGTGAAGGTGGAAAAATTGGTATGGTTAATGGTTTAGCTATTATTGGAGATAGAAGTGGAATCGTTATGCCAATTGCTGCTGAAATGGCTCCTGCAAGTAGTAAGAATGAAGGTAAAATCATTGTTTCAGGAAAACTTGGGGATATTGCAGAGGCATCTGTACAAAACATCTCAGCTATTATTAAAAAATACACTCAGAAGGATATCTCAAATTATGATATTCATGTTCAATTCCTTCAGGCGTATGATGGGGTTGAAGGAGATTCAGCTAGTGTATCAATGACTGCAGCAGTAATTTCTGCGGTTGAAGGTATTCCAATAGATCAAACTGTGGCACTTACTGGTTCTTTAAGTGTTCGTGGTGATGTAATGCCTATTGGTGGAGCTACTGGTAAAATAGAAGCTGCGGCAGAAGCAGGTATTAAGAAAGTACTTATCCCTAAATCAAATATGGGGGATGTTATGATTGAGGATAAATACAAGGATATGGTTGAGATTATCCCAATTGAAACTATTGATGATGTACTTGAGAATATCTTAATTAACGGAAGCAGAAAAGATAAATTAATGTCTAAAATTAAAGATATTAGGGCATCTGTATCAGATACTATTTCTGATATTTCAGTAAACACTCCTAATGCACACTAATCTTTAATTTTACTTTTTTTTTAAATTTTGAATTATTACAACTATTTTTGTATTTATTTTTAAAAAAATAATTATTTTTACTATTTAATTAGTTTTTTTAAATTAGGCTTTAATTTTATTAAATTATTACTTTTATTATTACTTTTTACATGATTTTTATCCTTATTTATTAATTTAGATAAATTTATATCTATTAAAATTAAAATCGTATTGATAATTTTTTATAAAAAAGCATTACCATTTTTTAGCTATTGTATTTATTTTAATGCTCTTTAAAAATATATTAATTTTTTAAATAATAATGTGAAATTAAATGAATCACTTTATTAAAAAAATAAAGAACTAGGAATAAAGTCTAATAATTATACAGGTAATATTTAGTTATATTGCTTGTAATTTATTAAAAAAAGTATTTAGTTTATCCTTTTTTCTTCCCATACACTTTGTATAATAACATTCTCATCTTTATCAATAGCAATAACAATAATTAATTCCTTGTTTGAATGGGTTTCAGATGGATAAAACAGTTTAAATTCATTATTTCCTTTTTCCTGATCAATATCTAATGGATCTTCATTAAATATCATGTCTTTGATATATTTCTCATTAATTTCTCGTAATGTTTCACGTTGGAAACTATGTCTTGTAAATATTAATCTATTTTTTGTTAATCCTTGTAAGATAACGTCAACATCTCCACAAGAATAGTTTTTATAATTATTTGAGTAAGTCATTGTTATTACTTCCATAAAGCCATATACTATTTTCTTTGTTTTTGAATATTTTAAATTTAATTGTAAAATTATAAATAGTAATATTTTTTACTTCTTATTATAAAGTAATAGTATTTCTACTCCTTAAGATTTATTCGAATGTTATAATTTTAATATTAGTTACTAAATTTCCTAAAAAATGAAGTATTTAAAAGATCAATCATAATTCTAATTGAAAAGAAGTTTAAATTGTAAATTATTTATTAAGACAAATATTTACATAAAAAAGTAAAAATTGAGTAAATTAATTAATTTACTCTTTTAAAACGTCTGTTTTGTATAGATTACCAAGGCTTGCACTTACAAATATTGCAAGAAATGGGGTTATTATTAATGCTGTGATTAATGCGCCTACATATGGGATTAATGTAATTAATGATCCTATTAGAATTATAATACAATATATTATTCCAACTAATATAATCCATCCAAGTAATGGTCCAAATCCAATAGATTTTGCATCTGCATAGGATTGTTTGAAGCTTAATCCCTCAGATAAACTACCTGTTTTTGCAAGTCTACTTGCTCCCATGAATTCGAAGAATGCAAATATTATAAATAAGATTATTCCAATTATAATGGCTATTGCAAATCCAGTTAAAAAAGTACCTAAAAATGCAGGATTTAATAATGCAGTTTCATTTGCAGTTGAATTTAATGCTTCACTACCTAAACTAGCAATAGAAGCCCCTACTGTAATTACTGCAATGAGTATGGTAATTATTGTAGGAATTAAATAGTATACAATTTCTAAAACTATAAGTTTAACTCCATCAATAAAATTATTTTTAATGTTTAAATCCGGAAGGTCATTTTCTCCTTCAACATTCTTTTTTAATACAGATAATCTGTATCCTCCAACAATTATGGAAAATATAAAAGCAATTATTCCAGTTACAGCAAATAAAGATTCATTATTTTTTATACCAAAACCACTTACTACTGAGGATAATGATGCTAAAATACATATAATCCCTAAGATTAACAATTTTTGATAGTCAGATGTTGCATATGAAAAACCATTTTTAATAGATTCGGTTATTCCCATTTTATCATACCTCTATTTTTAATTTCTTTAATTTAAGATAAAAAGTTTTTGAGTTCATTAAAATATTTTTTTAACGAATTTTTATCTTAATAATTTTTTAAGTAATAAATATTTATATACTTTTCTAATTTTTTCATTTTTTTTTAATGTTTTCATGGTTTTTCTAAAAATTATATATTAATTTTTAATATACTTATAAATTTTTTAATTTTTTAATTAGAGTGTTTTTTTAAAATTATTACAAAAAATGTGAAACTTTGTATACTTTTTTCAATTTGTTTAATTAAAATTAAACTATTGATGTAAATGTAGGATATTTTTTACACTTTTTACAATTATCTTTATTCTTTCTTTAAACTCTATTTTATTCATAAAATTCTAATCAATAGATTTATTAATGGAAATTAAATTATATTTTTTAAAAAACTTTCTATACTTAAATCTTTTATTATAATTATTATTTATAAATAGTATTTTATATTGTTATAACTCAATTCCTTTTTATTTTATTAATAAATGGTTTTAATTAAAATAATTCATTTTATTAATAGCTTTACTTATTTTTTCCACTTGTTTCTATTTTTTTTAAAAAAAGTTTTATATTTTGAAAAACTAAAATAATAAATGATTATATTTTAATATTTATTTTAATAATTTAATGGTGATATTTTGATTGTAAGCGGTTCAGCATCTCAAAAATTAGCTGCTAATGTGGCTAAAGAATTAGGGGATGTTTTTCTTAGAGTAGAAACTAAAAAGTTCCCTGACGGCGAAAGATATTTACGTGTACATGGAGATTTAGACGGAGAGGTGACTATTGTTCAATCTACTGGTTATCCTCAGGATGAGCACCTTGTAGAATTGCTCTTTTTAATTAAAAATCTTAAAGATTTAGGTGTTAAGAAAATTAATGTGGTAGTTCCATATATGGGTTATGCAAGACAAGAACGTAGGTTCAATGATGGGGAGGCAATTTCTGCTAAAATCGTTGCTGAGTTAATTGAACTTGCAGGTGCTGATGAATTCATATCAATCAATCTTCATGAAGATTGTGTAAGGGAATTCTTTAATATACCTGCTTATAATTTATCTGCAATGCCGGCTATTGCAGAATATGTTGAAACTATTGTGGATGATCCTATTATTATTGCTCCTGATAAAGGTGCATTAGGTTTTGCAGAGGAAATTGCAAGTATTATTGATTGTGATTGTACTTATCTTAAAAAAGTAAGATTAGGTCCAGATAAGGTTGAAACTACTATTGCTGAAATTAAAGACGGAGATAAGCAAGTGGATATATCATCTGTTAAAGGAAAGGAAGCAGTCATTGTAGATGATATCATTGCAACCGGAGGTACAATAGTAAACGCGATTAACATCTTAAAAGATCATGGTGCAAAAAGTGTTAATGTCTGTTGTGTACATCCAACACTTGTAAATGATGCAGTATCCAAGATTTTTGCTGCAGGCGCAAGAGATCTTGCTGGAACAGATACCTTAAAATCAGATGTAAGTTGCATATCCGTTGCAAAGATTATTGCAGATCATTTAAAAGAATAATTTTTATCTTATCTATTTCTTAAAAATTTTTCTTTATTAAAATTTAAGATATTTTTTAGTTTTAATTTGTTTAATATAAAAGGGTATTATTTCATTTTTTTTAAAAAATTTTTCAGGTTATAAAAATGCATGAATTATCAATGGCTCAAGGAATATTGGATTCAGTTATAGAAAATGCTGAGAAAAACAATGCTACAGAGGTTACAAAGGTTGTAATAGAAATTGGACGTTTAGCTATGCTTAATCCAGAACAAGTAAATTTTATGTTAGATGTTTTAAAAGAGGACACTATTGCAAAAAATGCTGAATTTGAAATCAATGAGATTCCTGCCAATATTGTTTGTAAAGACTGTGGTTTTGAAGGGGTTGCAGATTTAGATAATCTTGATCATTATGCACCAATAGTAAATTGTCCTAAATGCGAATCTTATCGTGTTGATGTAAAAAGTGGTAAAGATGTTATTGTAAAAAATATTGTTATAGAAACACCAGATGATTAATATAATAATCTTTAATCGGATATTATTAAATTAAATTATATTTTTATATTTATTTTTAAAACTTTTTAATAAAATTTTAATTATATTTTATACTAATTTTATTTAATTGAAATTTTTAAATATTATTTTTTTATAAATTTATAGTTTTTTATTACTTCTAGATGCTTTTTTTAATATGAAATCGATTTTTATAGGTTTTTTTATTACTTTTCACCTTAATAAATAATAATTTTTCAATTTAAATTAATAACTTTAAATATTAGATTGTAAATATATTTTATATGATAAGGACATTTTTTTATATAAATTTGTTTTTTATAATTTAATATGATTTATATAATAATTTTTTAAGGATATATTTTAAAATTAATGAGGAGATATAATGCATAAAATAGCAGATGTTAAAGTTGCGGAAAATATAATGAAAGCAAATATTAAGATTGCTGAAGATATTAATAAGAATTTAAATGATCATGATGTTTTTTGTGTTGATTTTGTAGGGGCTATAGGTTCTGGAAAAACTTCACTTATTGAGGAATTTATTGATGCCACCGATGATAAAGTAGGTGTACTTGCAGGAGATATTATCAGTAAATTTGATGCAGAAAGAATTGAAAAACACAATGTTCCTGTAGAGGGTTTGAACACTGGTACTGAATGTCACCTAGATGCTCACCTTGTAGAACATGGTTTAGAACATTTACCACTAGATGATCTTGATTATGTACTTATTGAAAATGTAGGTAATTTAATCTGTCCTGTTGACTTTGTTTTAGGTTCACATATGAGGGTCTGTGTTGTAAGTGTTACTGAGGGTGATGATACTATTGAAAAACAACCTGCAATCTTTCATGATTCTGATTTGATTATTATAAATAAGGTTGATATTGCTGATGCTGTAAACGCTGATGTTGATAAAATGGTTGCAGATGCTAAAAAAATCAATCCTGATGTGCCTGTTATTACAATGAGTTTAAAGGAAGGTAAAGGATTAGATGAATTTATATCTGAAGTTGAAAAAGCTAAAGCTGCAGCTAAAGAGTAAATTATCTATTCTTTTCTTTTTTCTTTTTATTGAATGATTATAGGTTAGTTATCTATTTTCATAATTTTTAATAACCTCTAATATTTTTATTATGTTTCTTTATAGCTTTTTTTACAGGATCAATTTTCCTATTTATTTAAACGTTGGATTTTTAATAAAACTTTTTCAAGCTATTTTATAATTAATCTTTTAATGATAGTTTAAACTTACATTATTATCTTTTAATCTAATAATTTATTTAAGGATTTTTCATTAAAAAAATTTAGGTATACCTAAACATTTATATACTAGTTCAGTCTAAGTATTATATAAGAAATTTAGGTACACCTAAAAATTATATTTTTATAATTTTTCCAGATTGATTATTCTTTGTTACTTAGGATATTTATCGTAGGTATCCTCCTTAGTATTATAGCTTAATGTATAATAATTAATGTCATATTATCTCTTAAATACAACCTAAATTTCTTATAAACACAAAAAAAGGATTAAAAGTTTTAAAATGTTAGCCCCTTAATACCTATTTTTTCTCCATCTTTTAATCCTTTTTCTCAACCACAATATCTTTTATTTATATTTTAAAAATTAATAGCTAATTTTTACATTTAATGATTCTTTTTAAATTTTTTCATTTCTTCTTAAACCATTTATTCTATTTTATTCTGTTTTTCCCTGTTTTATTTATTTTCTAAGAATATTAAAATATATTTTCAAACATTTATATCTGGCCTTATTGAATTTTAGATGGGTTCTTCGTTTCTTATTTATTCTTCAATTTTTTTTTAAAAAAAATTTAGGCATACCTAAACATTTATATACTAGTTTGGTCTAAGTATTATACAAGAAGTTTAGGCATACCTAAAAATCACATTACCTTTAAAAATTTCTCTCTTGAAATAAAAAAGGTTTAAGTTTTCATTACACAAAATATTATCTGCCAAAAAATAGTATTATGCTTAAAATTTCTTATAAACACCTGGATCAAAAGTCAAAAAAAAATTATAGCCTTAAATCACACTCTTAAAAAAATTAGAAACTAGACTTTTGATTCAAAGGAGTTTAACTTTTTTTTATATTTCTGATTTTTATAAAATAAATCAGTAAGATTAGATTATCCTGTTCTAGTGTAGATTTTTTAAGAGGTTTTATTGTTTAAGGACTATTTTAAATATACTATACCTATGGTTCAGATTCAATATCGGTTTTTTCTAATTTGAATATTACAGGTCTTAGACCGTCATTACAACAGACAATGGCAACACCTGGTTTTCTTATCCAATCATTATAATAGAATAACTCCTCACCTGCACCATGTGAAAGTGCAAACACATATTGATATATTGCTTTCCAAGCTTCATCACAGAAACCTTCAGGTTTAGCATAATCACCGTAGAAAACATCACCTTCATTCAGCATAGGACAAGACGTAAAGTTCTCAATACCATATTCATCTGCCAAATCTTTCTGTAATGTGGTTTTTAGTACTGTTATTTTAACCTTTTTCATAATTTCTCACCTTTGATAATTAAATTATTCTTTTTACTTTTTTGTTAATAAATTTTTAAAAATTTATACATTTTATTAATTAAATCTAAATCATAAATTGTTTTAATAGGTTACTACAAATTATAACTCAATAATATAAGGTTGATTTTATGAAATTTTGGATTGATATTACAAATGCACCTCATGTAAGGTTCTTTAAAGATGTAATTAATTATCTTAAAAGTGAGGGTGAGGATGTAATTGTAACTACAAGGGAT
>JBJEIL010000102.1:0-7584 GCA_051876995.1 Methanobrevibacter sp.
CTATCCATGCACCATTACCCGCAGGATGGGAGTAATATCCAAAATTACTTGCAGAATAATTATCATCCCAACCAACAATAGAAACTGCATGGTTAGAACCTGGAGTGCCTGAGTAATAATATGAATTACCAGTTAAATAATAGGAACTATAATACATTGAAGTTGAAACTACACCATAATTTACAATAGCACTTTTAATTTTATCATTATCCAAATAGTTTTCTCTTGCAGGAATAAAGTATACATTTTGAACATGGACTAAACTTGAGTTTAATGCTGCAGAAATACCGCTGTAATCATCATAAGGATCTAAATCCTCAGATATTGGACCTAACCCACTTACAAGGTATCCAATAGCCATATTATCTATTCCACCATCATTTGGTGTAACTTTAATTCCATAATATATCCATCCATAATCAGAATAATAAGCCATAAGATTTTTCATATTTTCCTCAGAAAAATCATAGGTTTTACCACTAGCTTTAAGAATATTTGATTCTAAAGCGGATAATATCGCAAATGCCCAACAATTTCCGCCAGAAGCTTGATCTTTAATAGGAGTTACATAACCATAATCCCTTAAATCAAATTTTGATGGTAATGAACCATTTATTGTGGTATTATCCATTACAATTATAGTATAATTCTGATTACCATAATACATAGGAACTTCAGTAATATTATAGATAGTATTGTTTACTAATGCATAATTATCTTCAAATTCATTATTAGAACTAATAAATTCCTTAACTATACATGCATATATTGCGCCACCATAATAAGTCGCATTATTATTCTTGAATTTTGAATTTTTAATTGATGCAGTAGTGTTATCTATAGATATAGCACCACCATTTAATGCAGAATTGTAGAAGAATCTACAATTTGTAACATCTATAGGACCATACATATCGTAAATAGCTCCACCATAATATTTAGCAGAGTTATTTGTGAAGTTTGAATTAGAAATATTAAGATTACCTTCAAGTTGACAAATTGTACCAAAAGTTGAGCTACAATTTGTAAAACTAGTTTGATCAATGACAATATTAGAACATGTGGAGTAAATAGCAGCACCAGCATCACCAGTACTTACTACATTATTAAATTGAGAATTGGAAATTTTTAAATTTGAGGCATTTATTGCAATTGCTCCTCCAAAGTTGGAAGATGAGATATTAATAAATGTTGAATTTACAATCTCAAGATTTCCTAATGTTTGGTAAATAGCTCCACCATATTCTGAGCCTAATGAAAGGAAAGTAGAATTATATATACCTACATCACCAACGGAATAGATTACCCCACCAAAATTATTATCACTATAATCTGTAGTATTTGCAAAAAGAACATTATATGCAAATAATTCACCACGATTATAGAAATTTACATTAGATACAGTTAAATTTACAAGTTTTAAATAATTATCTGATCTAACAGTATTACCTGAAAACTTTAAGATTGTATCCAGAGCAGAGGAACCGACTATTTTTGTAGGAGATGTTAAGTAAAAATTACCTGAAATAACATAATTACCATTTGTAATAATAGCTAAGTTTCCATTAATTCTAGTACTGGTTATTGTTTTATATGGACTGTTAATAGTTCCATCACCAGTATCATCCAAAACATTTGAATCAAAGTATACTGTTTTTGAATATTGACTATCCGGATCATTATCAGTTACTCCCAAATCATCTGAAACATTTTCAGATTGATCAAGAATATCCTCTGAATTATTAGTAGAAACAGAAAGATTAGTCTCAGAGTTATCACTAATTTGAGAATCTGCAGTGGAATTATCATTAGTATCCTCTGCAGAAACTGCTGAAACAGATATAATCATTATTGAAAAAAACAATAATAAAAGATAAATCTTATTTCTTTGAATTTTCATATAAAATCAACTTTTAATTGTATATAATAAAAAATAATATTTTAATTAACTGAATAACTTTAATAAAAATCTTTATACAGAATATAAAAACTAATTAAAAAATTATACAAATTAAATTTTAAAAATATTAATTTCTACATAAATAAATTAAAAAAACATTATATAAATACATATCGATTTTATTTTATGATAAAGAAATTAAAAATTTAATAATTTAAAAAAACTAGTTAATTATAGTTAGAATCTATTAAAAAAGATTAATTACCTAAAAAAATCTAAAAAAATAAAATTAAACCATTAGTAAAATAAAATATAATAAAAATTAATACATATTCAAATTATCGAATGTTAAAAAATACATAAGTTTAAAATAAATAATTTTCTTAGTCCAATAGATTATTGAAACTTAAGACATTAAAATTTAATAACAATATAATTTTTGGACAATTAATGTTAAAATCAATTTTAAAATTATCTAATATATAAATAGAGATAATTTTTGTATTAAATAAAAAATTTAAGCATAATACTATATTTTTACTTTTTAAAACTTTATAATGTTTAAAAAAAAATATTAAAATCAAATAGGAAATTGAATACTTAATCAATAAAAATATTAATTATTATATAATAACATATATTAAAAAAGGAGTTATCTTATAATCATTAAAGGTGAAAAAATAAATGAATATTATAACGGCAAGAATTCCGCTAACTGCTGTTGCAATTATTTGTGGTTTAGTTTCTTTAATATTAACTAGATGGATGATGCCGCATTTAATTAAAAGACTTAAAAAAGCTAATATTGTAGGTAAAGACATACATAAAAGTGCGAAACCTTTAGTTGCAGAGATGGGTGGACTTGGAATATTATTTGGTTTTATTTTAGGTATTTTTGTAGGAATTTTATTACATCCAGATTTAACCTTTGAATTATCTGTTGTTTTAGTTGTTATACTACTTGTTGGTATGATTGGAATGGTGGATGATATTCTAGCATTAAAATCTATGGAAAAATTAGTACTGCTATTTTTAGCAGGCCTACCACTTATTTGGATTGCACCTCCAGGAGTTGGAATTTTATATCTCATTGCAATACCTATTATTGTATCCATAGCAAGTAACCTTACAAATATGCTTGCCGGATTAAATGGAATGGAGTCTGGTCTTGGTATTATATCCATGACCTCACTTACAATAGCATGCATAATTCTTGGAAAATACGACGTGACTATTTTAAGTATGAGTTTACTTGGAGCTCTTATAGCATTCTTACACTTCAATAAACCACCTGCAAAAGTATTTCCCGGAGATACTGGAACCCTTATTATTGGTGCAACAATAGCTGCCATTGCATTAATTGGAAGAATAAAACTTGTAGCATTCATTATTATGTTACCAAATATTATTGACGCATGTCTTAAATTTTACAGTGCAGGATTTATGAATAGGTCCGAACAAAAACCAACCCAAATAAATGAAAATGAGGAATTGGTAAGACCTAAAACAGGATTCAAATCATTAATCAGATTAGTTTTAAAACGTCCTATTAAAGAGGAAACTGCTGTTAAAATGATATGGGGTATTGGTATAATATTTGGTATAATCGGAATTTTAGTAGCAATATATATGCCTATAATGACGGGAAACGAATCATTAGAACATATATTAATATTAAAAGATCATTTATATTATATATAAATTATCTTGATTTTTATTTACTAAAATTTAATGATTTTATTTTTTTAAATGAATCAAATATAAACCCTATTTTTAAAATAAAAAAAATTAATTGTTCTATTTTTAATAAATTAAATATAAAAATATAATTTATCTATAAAAAAAACCTAAAAAGATCAATAGTTCTATTTAATCTGAAAAATAATTAGATATGAATAATTTAATCTATTTTCAATAAAAAAAACTTAAATTAAAAAGGGTATAAAGAAATTTCTTATTTTTAACAATTAATAAATTATATCATGAAAAAAAAACTCGGAATTAAACCCATATTACATCTTTAGTTAAAAAACAATAATTATCAGAGTAACATGTATCATAATTAGGAGTGCTAGTATAGTTTAGGGTATTGAATGTATATATTATAGAGCGCCTTATACGAGTATTAATTTTTTGAGATAATTCTGATTTTTCCTCATTAGTTAAGTCAGCATTTGACAATGCAGTTACCTGAATATCTATTTCAGGTCTTTGTAACTGGAGATTGAAACCCTTATAAGAATAGCTAATATTTACTATCTGAATGTATTTTGTATGAGTTAATTTTTTATCCAAGTAAACAGAATAATACTCATTATTAGTATAAACAGCCATGCTATCAACTAATGCCCCTTCATTAGCTCCACTTTTTGCTGCTTCCATAGCTACATTAATTTCATTCTCATTTATTATAATAGAATAGGTAGAGAATATGACAATTATAGAAACAATTAAAATGAAAACATATTCCACAGATAATTGCCCATAGGAATCTAAAAATCTAGGATTTAAGTTTTCTAAATCTAACATAGGTACTATTTCCCTCTTCAACATTAGTTAAAAGATAAGTAGATCCGGAGTCTAGTCTAAAACTATATGTGGTTGTTCCAGTAAAAGTTTTAATATTTACCGGGATTATTATTGATTCCAGAGAATTGAATTTATCATATAATATTAAATGATTGTTATATACTTGTACAGTGTAAGGATATCCCTGAACATCCTCCCTTAAACTTATTTTCCTTGAGTAACCTACTTTATTTAAACTTACAGAATTAATAGAATCAGATAAAGAATCCAATATCAAACGTTCTTCTAGATTCTGCTCTTCAGAATTTATATTTCCCAAATTCGAATATGCAAATGACAATAAAACTGCAATAATAATTATTAAAACTGCATATGAAAATAAAAAATCAATGGAAATTATTCCAATATTATCTGAAAACAATTTAAATTTCATAAATATTAGTAATTAAATCTAATATAAATCTTTTTTAAAATTTAATCTAAAAATTTTACTGGATTTAAAATATTTTACTAAAATAAATAATTGATTAAAAAAAAAAGAAATAAATTTTTAACTTAAATAAAAATTTAAACTAGAATATACCTACAATAAAAAAAATAAGATGTTTAAAAGAATTTTACAAGACTTCCTTAACTTTATCCCATAAAATCTCAATTAATATATCATCGGAACCAATTGGGTCTGGATATAATATTTCCCCATCAAATTCGACCTTCTCATCACCATGACTATGAGAATGTGAATGACTATGACCTTCACCGTCATGATGGTGATGGTGGTGATGTTCTGACTCGTCACTATCGATTAAGGACAATATTGTAGGAATATCCCTTGTTGTGTGCACACCTGGAGCAATAAAAATTGGAACAACTACAAGCCTGTCAATATCATTATTTTTAGTTAAATTATTAATGGAACTAGGAATATTTGGTTCTACAAGCTCCATGAAACCAAAATCACAAGGATATTCTGTTTGTTCTTTAAATTGATTAAATAAATTTGAAATAAATTCATAATTATAATCTAATCTACTACCATGAGATACAAGTAAAACACCTGTTTTTGAATCATCATCTAACTTTGACTCTTTAAGTCCACTAGAAATACGATTGTTTATAATCTTCAATAACTTAGGATTAGGTCCAATTGCATCAAGCAATTCTAAATCTCCATCAAAGTCAATATCTTCAAGTCCATAGAGATAATGTCCTTTAGGATAATTACCATCAGGTTGTCTAGGATCTACCTCTTTAGGATTTAAACCTAAAATTGTTGGAATATCAATATTAGTATGAATTCCATTAGCTAAAAATACAGGAATAGCTATTATACGTTTAAGACCAGGATTACGTTCTTTTAAATTGCTTACTGCCTCTTTTAATGTAGGATGTGAAACCTTCATATATCCTACCTCTGCATCTAATTTAGATAGAGATTTAAATTTCTCACAAATTTCATTAAAAACTTCTTCCCCATAGGGGAGACTACTTCCATGACTTATTAATAAAACAGCAACATTACTTTCATCACTCATAATACCACAAAAATCCTTAATCATCCATATTACACTTTATTCCAATTAAAAAAAAACAGAGGTTAATTCTTAGACATCCAAGAGAATAATAGAATATCTTACCTATTCCAAAGCAATTGAAAAAAAATTAATATGAAATGAAAAGTAATAAAATTTTAACAAAAATTATTAAATAATATAATTATACTATTAAATTAGATTATAATAGTTAATAAAGTTTATTATATTATTTTAGATATAAAAACCTAAAAGTATTACTAAAACTAAAAAAATAAGGGAAAAAATAATAAAAAACGAAAGTTAAAAAGAGTTTTAATCAAAAAAGCTTTAAAAAAATTAAAAAAAGGATAATAAATAATTTAATTAAAATAAAATAAGTAAATTTAAAATAAAAAAAGCATGAGCAAACTATAAAAAATCAAACTAAAAATAAATAAGTAAAAAATAGAACATAATCATTTAATAATTACTAAATTAAAATAAAAAGAATAAATAAATATTTAGAAAAAATAGAAGATAAAATTGAATATTAAAAGATAATACTAAAATTATAAAACATCTTCAATTCTATCATTAATAATATCTGAGATTCTTTCATCAAATCCCAATGGTTTAGTTAAAATGATTTCACCATCAAAATCTACTTTTTCTAATTCATGATGGTGATGGTGGTGATGACCTTCCTCATCAGAATGACTATGTTCATGATCATGTTCTTCTCCATCATCAGAATCAGATAAACCCAATATTTTTGGAATATCTCTTTTAGTATGAACCCCATCTGCAACAAATACCGGAACAACAATAATCTTTTTTAAATCTCCTTTAGCTTTTAAAGCTTCAAAAGCTTCAGGAATACTTGGTTTTCTAATTTCCATAAATCCAACTTCAACAATTGCATCAGGATTATTTTTTAAATAAAATTCTTTGTAAGCATTAATTACTTTTTCTCCTTCATCTAATCTACTTCCATGTGAAAGAAGCAAAATTCCAGTTTTATTATCACTCATTTTATCACATATATTTAAATTATTTTAAATAGCTAAACTAAATAATCTAAAATAGCCACACTAATTAAAATATAATTTATTTATCAATTAAATTTTAATAGTTTTATATTATTTTTTAATAATTATTAAGTTTTTGCTAAAAATGATTTAAAGTAATACAAATTCATTAAAAAGATATAGAAAAGTAATAATAATTAATCACAATAATAGATTTATTTAAAAAAGATTTCTAAAAATTTTAAATTCAATTTAATGTTTGGAAAAAACAGTAAAGTAAAATAAAATAATGATTAAATAGAATAAAAATAGGAAAAAGAAAATAAAACAATAATTTAAATTTAAAATAAAAATAGTAAGACATGGTAAAGTAATAATTTAAGAAATCAACTATTTTAAAATATCTTTTGATGTTCTTTTATCATTGTTAATTAATGAAATACCTTTATCAACACTTTTATAATTTAAAAGTAATGATGAGTTAATAACAACAATTACAGAACCGATATTGTGAATTAAAGCACCTGCAACAGGACCTATTAATCCAAACATTGCTAAAAACATAGCAGTGAAATTAATGGCTAATGATAAAAGGATGTTAACATTGATCTTC
>JBJEIL010000103.1:0-7521 GCA_051876995.1 Methanobrevibacter sp.
AAAAAGTAAAAATGATTGCTCCTTGTCATGGACAAATTTGGACAAATCCTCAAACTATTCTTGATTTATACACTAAATGGGCTACTGGTGATGCAGATAATAAGATTACAGTTATTTATGATACAATGCACCACTCAACTCAGAAATTAGCTCATCAAATAGCTGAAGGTATTATAAGTGAAGGTGTAGATGTTTCTATGCATTACTTAAAAGAGGACCATGAAAGTGATGTTGTAACCGATGTTTTGGATAGTAAAGCTATTTGTCTTGGTGTTCCAACAATGATGAATAATCCATATCCTAATGTTGGAAAACTCATTTACTACTTTAATTGTTTAAGCTTTGCAAACTGTGGAGTAAACAAAAAAGCTGTCACATTCTCATCTAAAGGATGGGGTGGAGGTGCTATTAAAAATCTTAATAGTGCTTTAGAAGAGGCAGGTTTCGATGTACTTGCTGATGATGTATTAGATGTTAAATTTTTACCAAATGAAAGTGAACTTGAAAAAGCTTATGAATTAGGTAAAAATATTGCAAAATTAATTAAAGAATAAATCTCTTTAATTATCTTTTTTTTTAATATATTTTTTCTTAAAAATTGTAATATATCTTATTTTTTTTTTAAAATTCGAGATTTTATTTAACTATTTATAATTATATTGAATTTTAACTTGTTTTAGGTGTTTTAATGGAATATGAAGAAATAATAAAAAAATTTGAATCATTAAGAAATGAGGAGAATATCAAAGGTCAGGAAAGATTTGGAATTAAATCTGATAAATCATATGGTATTAGAATGCCGGAAATTAGAAAAATTGCAAAGGAAGTAGGTCATAATCATAATATTGCAGTTCAACTTTGGAATCAGGGTTATCATGAATCAAAAATTCTTGCTTTCATGGTTGAAGAAAAGGATAAGTTTACAGAGGAACAATTAGATTCTTGGATTAGGGATTTTGACTCCTGGGATGTGGTAGATCAGGCTTGTATAAATTTTTTAAGACATGTTGATTTTGCAATTAATAAAATTCCCGAGTGGGCAGAGTCTGATGGGGAATTTATTAAAAGAACAGCATTTTCACTTATAGCAGTACTTGCAGTTCATAAAAAATAGGAATCTGCTGATTATTTTAGGAAATATTATCCTTTGATAAAAGATGCCTCATGTGATAATCGTAATTTTGTAAAAAAATCAGTTAACTGGGCAATTCGCCAGATTGGTAAAAGGAATCTAGTTTTAAACCGTGAGGCTATTGATTTATCTAATGAAATATTAAAGAATAATTGTAAAGCTAGTAGGTGGATTGGAAAAAATGCGTTGAAAGAGCTTCAATCTGAAAAGGTTCAATCTAAATTGACATAAACTAGATTTTTTTTATATAATTATAAATATTATGTATGAATCTTTTTTTTTAAATTCTATTTTTAAACTTTCTTAAAATGCTTATTTGATTATATAAAAATTTTTACTAAGCATTTAGCTAAATATAATATTATCCGGTTCTTATTTTATTTTAAAATAAATTTATATTCAAGAAATTTTTAATTTTTTGCTATTTTTTCGAAAAGTTTTTATATAACCTTAAACCCACTATATAATAATAGACTATTTATATAGTTTTTTATTTTTAAAAATTTTATATTTATTATAATTTTATTAAAAATTTATTTTTAAATATTTTAGCTTAAAAGCTTATTGAATTATTATAATTAAGGTGATATGATGGCAAATAATGTGAATCAACCAATTTTCATCTTACCTCAAGGTAGTGAAAGATTCAAAGGCAAAGATGCACTTCATTTAAATATTAGAGCTGCAAAAGCATTGTCCAGTATAGTTAGAACTACCCTTGGACCTAAAGGCCAAGATAAAATGTTGGTTAATAAAAAATTAAATGATGTTATTGTAACTAATGATGGAGCTACCATATTAAGAGAAATGAATATTACACAACCTGCAGCAAGAATGCTTGTAGATATTGCTATTAAACAAGAAGATGTAGTTGGAGATGGAACTACTTCTGTAGTTATTATTGCAGGAGAATTACTTGCACAAGCTCAAGAATTAATTGACAGTGGAGTTCCAGCACCTATTGTATTAAAAGGTTATGAGGATGCTAAAAATAAAACTCTTGAGATTTTAGAAGATATTGCTATTGAAGCAGATGATGATGAAATACTTAAAAAAGTTGCAATGACTGCAATGACTGGTAAAGGTGCAGAATATGCTAAGGATCATCTTGCGGATATTGTTGTAGAAGCTTGTAGAAAAGTAACAGATGATGGAAAAGTATATAATAAACGTGTAAATACTCAAAGAATTAATGGTGGTTCAATTGATGATTCCGAAGTTGTAGATGGATTGTTAGTTGATAATACACCTGTTGACCCTAATATGGAAACCGATATTAAAGATGCTAAAATTGCTCTTTTAAAATATCCTATTGAAGTTAGGGATTTAACAATGAATTCAAAAATCGATTTATCATCACCTTCCGCAATGAATGCTTTTCTTGAAAACGAGCAAGAAATTCTTAAAGATTTAGTTAAATGTGTAAAAGATTCAGGTGCTAATGTTTTAATGTGTCAGAAAGGTATAGATGATATGGCTGCACATTATCTTAAAGAAGCGGGTATTACAGCATTTAAACGTGTTAAAAATACTGATATGGATAGATTAGAACAAGCTACCGGCGGTAAAATTATTCTTGATGTTCAAGATTTAAAACCTGAACATTTAGGTCATGCTGGTCATATTTACACTGAAAGAATATTCGATCAGGAAGTTACTTTCTTTAAGGATTTAGAAGACTCTAAAGCATGTTCAATTATTTTAAGAGGTTCTACAAGATATGTCACTGGAGAGTTAGCTCTTGCTATGGATGATGCTATGGGTGTAGTATCTGCAACTATTGAAGATGGAGAGGTAGTTGTTGGTGGAGGAGCACCTGAAATAGAAATGGCTAGAAGACTTCGTGATTATAGTGAAACTGTTAGTGGTAAAGAACAATTAGCTATTAAAGGATTTGCAAAAGCTTTAGAAGTTGTTCCAAGAACTTTAGCTGAAAACGCAGGTTTGGATACAGTAAACATAATTGCTGAATTAATAGGTTCTCATGAAAACTCAAATACTATGGGACTTGATGTTTATCAAGGAAAAGTTGTAGATATGTCTGATGAAGTAATTGAACCTATTAGAGTTAAAAAACAGGCTATTAATGCTGCAACTGAGGCATCTTCAATGATTATCCGTATTGATGATGTTGTCGCTGCTAAAAATGCACTTAAACAAACTGGTCCTACTGATGATCCTGCAAGTCAAATAGCAGGTGTACCTGGTGCTGGTCAATTAGGTGACGCAGGAATGCCACCAATGTAGAATCTTCTACATTTTTTATTTTTTATCTAAAAATATTTTTTAATTTTTTCTAATTTTATTCTTTTTATCTATTTTTTTTAATTTCAATTGATTTTTATTATTTTCTTATAAAATTTAGTTGATTTTTTTTATTAAGGTTAATCGATTTTTCATTAAATCTATTTGATTTTTCTTATTGATTTTTTGATTTTTAGTGTATTTTTTTATTAAGGTTAATCGATTTTTCATTAAATCTATTTGATTTTTCTTATTTAATCTTATTAGTTTTTCTAAAATTTTTTCATGATTTTTCGCTATATTTTTTCCAATTTTTCACTATTTTTTTTAAAATTTTTGCAATTTTTTTTCAATTTTCTATAAATTTATTAAAAAGGTTTAAAATTGGTTATTTTGTTATTATTCTATTAATTTTCTTTAATTTTTAATAAAAAAACTATATTTTTAATAATTTTAATATAAATAACCTTGTTTATATGCTATTTTAATATAAATACTTAATAAAAACTCATATTCAAATTTATTAATTTAATTAACTTAATTTTTAAATCTTTTATTTATATGCTTTTTTTATTAAATTTGTTTATTATTATAGTTTTTTTATTAATTTCTAATATTTTTTCATTGTTTTTATTGATTTACAATTAATTTAAGCTTGTTTTCTTAAAGAAAACATTTATATAAGATTTATGTTAAAAGTGTATATTGTACTAAGTCAAATCCAATATCTTGTAAAATTTTAAAAATTTTTAAGGAATTGTAATTTGATTTTTTATATATGTTTTTAAAATTTTTCTTGAATTGTGTTTGATTTTTTTAAGAGTGTTAAATACAAATTAGGAGGAGAAAAATTGTCGAAGACATTTAAATATTTTACCTTATTTATGGTACTGATGGTTTTTGTAACCTTAGGTGCTGTAACTGCAGCTGATGTAAATAGTACAAATAGCACATCATCTGTATTATCAAATTCTGTAGTCGAAAATACAACAATGATCAGTGAAAATAATACTGATGATAATGTAGTTTCAAGTACAGATAATGGTACAATGAATAGTAGTGACTCTACTGTTGAAAGTACTGAAAAATATTATAATGCTTCTTTAACAGATTCAAATTCTAATATATTATCAAACCAAAATGGAACCATAGTAACCAATAATGATTATTATGGAGAAAGTAATTCAAACGTAACAAACGTTAGTTTAAGTGTTAATAATTCTGATATTGTTTCACAATCATCAAATAGTACAGTTATTTCAAATACAAGTTTAACTGGAAATAATTTAACTAAGATTTATGGTGATAATCAGAAGTATAATGTAACTTTAGTTGACTCTAAAGGAAACCCAATAGCTAACCAAACTGTATATTTCAATATAACTGGAAAAACTTATAATAGAGTTACTGATGCAAACGGTATTGCAAGTATGGATATTCGTTTATCTCCTAGGACTGTTGCTATAGTTTACTTTTATAGAGGTAGTGAATATTATGCAGCATCAAGTGGTACTGGGAATATTGTAATATCTAAAAGTCAAAGTAATATTACCGTGGATAATGAGGTTTTTATTTATGGTAATGATAATCGTTTAAGGATAACTTTGTATGATAGTGAAGGTAATGTATTATCTGGTAAAAATGTTTCATTTTTCATTGTCAATAGATACTATTACCGTGTAACTGATAGTAATGGTTCAGCAGCTCTTAATATTCGTTTAAGACAAGGTAATTATCCTTGTATTATAAGCTATGCTGGTGATAAGTTATATAATGGAAGTTCTATATCTGAAAATGTTGTAGTTAAAAATAATATAACTAATCTTACACCAATTTCTAATAAAGTTACATATGGATCTAATTTCAGTGTTAAATTAACTGATGTATTTGGTAATCCTATTGTAGGTAAAGTAGTTTCATTTAAAGTTTGTGGAAAAAACTATACTAGAACTACTGATGCAAATGGTAATGCTAACTTGCTTATTAGATTAAACAACGGTAACTATAAAGTAGATTATTCTTATGTTGATAATAATACCAAATTAACCTCATCAGGTTCTACTACCATTTCAGTTGTTAAGAACACAACTTCTATTAAAGGTAATGATGTTTATATGATTGTTAACTCTAATGGAAGCTTCTCAGTTAAATTAGTTGATTATAAAGGTAATCCTATTGAAGGTAAAACAGTTAGTTTTACTTTAAATAATGTTGTTTATAATGTAACTACCGATGTTAATGGTAATGCAAAATTAAACATTAGAAATCTTAATGTTGGTACCTATGTAGTTTATTATGAATTCAATAATAACAATATTTCAGCATTATCTTCAAACGGTACAAATAAAATATTTGTAGTTAAAAATGCTACAAGTCTTTCTGCTGCTAATTTAACTATGGATAAAGGTTCCGGAAAATACTTTACTGTTAAATTATTTGATCAGTTTGGTAATCCTATTGCAAATCAGTTAATTACTATTACTATTGCAGGTAAAACCTATAATAGAACCACTGACTCTAATGGATCAGCAAAACTTCAGATAAACTTAAATTCCGGAGTTTATAATGTTACCTATAATTTTGCAGGTACATCAGCTTATCCTTCAAGTTCAGGAAAGGCTACTGTTACTGTCAAAGATGTTCAAAAGAATAATAATACTTTTGGAGTTTATGTCTTTGGAGTTAACATGTACTCAGTAAACTTATCTAAACTCGCTTCAAATGGTTTTAAAAATATTTTCTTAAACTACTATGCGGTTGAGAAATATGGTACAAGTGCTGTTGAGCAATTTATTAAAAATGCTAGTTCTTATGGAATAAGTGTCCATATTTGGATGCAAGCATTTTATGAAGGAAATTGGGTAAATCCAACTACAGCTGGTAGTTCATATACTAACAGTAAAATAGCTGAAGCTGTAAAATACGCAAACCTTACTGGTGTAGCAGGAATCCACTTAGATTATTTAAGATTCCCTGGTACAGCATACAAATATACAAATGGTGCTCAATATATAACTAACTTTACTAGAGATTTAGTAAATGCAGTTAAAGCAGTTAATTCTAATATTATTGTATCAGCTGCAATAATGCCTGAGACCTCAGTTAATTCATACTATTATGGTCAAGATTCCGATGAGTTAGGTAAATACCTAGATATCATTATGCCTATGGCTTATAAAGGAAATTATGGTCAAAATAGTTCTTGGATTAAATCAGTAGCAACCTATTTCAAAAATCATTCTGGTAATGCAAAAGTATGGATTGTTCTTCAATCATATGTTTCTGATGATGATACTACTAAATTAAGTAGTGCTGCATTGAAAACTGATGCACAGAATGCAATAAATGGTGGTGCTGATGGAGTAGTATCCTTTAGATATGCTTTAACAAATTTATTTAATGCTAGTTCATTAGGTAATAGTAGTAACAACAATAATAGTGATAGTAATAGTAACAATTCAACTAGCTATGTGACTATTGCTCAAGTAATAGATGCAGCTAAAACTGTTAACTCATATTATGCTAAGAACAATAAACTTCCAACCACTGTAAAAATAGGATCATTTACTTGTACAATGAGCCAATATCTATACTATGAATGTTTGGCTATAGTTTATCTTTCACAAGGTAAGGGAACAAGTACAGCATTAAATGTTCTTAATGTTACTGTAAGTGAACCTGGAAATCCAACTGGTGATTCTATATCAAGTAGTAATTTAAATAAGGAAGGTTATGTTGATTCTGCAAATAGGACTTATAAGTTCATTTTGAATTATGGACAAGGTCCTAACTATTCAACTACCTCTATTGGTAAGGTTGAATATACATTATTAGTTGAGACATTTAGTCAAGTATTAACTAAATATTCAAGTAGTAAATCCTTACCTAGTTCAGTTACTATTGGTGTTACAAATAGTTCATCTAACAATTCCAGTAACACAAATTCAGGTTCTAAGACAGTTACTATTGCACAGGTTATCACTGCAGCTAATACTGTTAAATCATATTATGCAAGTAATAATAAACTTCCATCAACAGTTAAGGTTGGATCTTATACCTGTACTATGAGTCAATTCTTATATTATGAGTCTTTGGCTATAGTTTATCTTTCACAAGGTAAGGGAACAAGTACAGCATTAAATGTT
>JBJEIL010000104.1:0-7435 GCA_051876995.1 Methanobrevibacter sp.
TATATTTAATAATATGATATAATCATTATTAGATATAATCATTATTATTTTTTTTAAAAAAAAAGTTTACAGATGATAAAAATGATTGATGAAAGTAAAATAATCAAGTGGCTAACTGATGAAGGTCTTCTAAATAAGAAAATCCAGGATCAAAACGCTAATTTTCATTACATAATCAACTATCCACAGGATCATATGATGGATTTGATTCAGCCTGTTGGAAAGGAGGATATGATTCTTATAGGATGTGCAACTGAAATTGCCGAGGAACAGAAGAAAATGATCAGCCAATCTTCAAAACAGATAAAAGAGAATTTCATATGGGCTATGAGATTTACCTTGAATCAATTTTTAGTTGATTTTGAACTTGAACATCCAGATAACGAGTTGAATAGATTCCTTATTACAGATGAAATATTTGAGGATGGTCTTACAAAAAACGAGTTAATTCATACCATTAAAAGAATTTATAAGTCTAAACTTCAATGTTTATGGTTGATTGATAAGACATTCTCCTCAACAAATATAGATTTAAATGATTTTAACAATCAATAAAATAAACTTAATTGCTTATTAATTCATTTTATTAATAATTTAACTATTTTTAAACTTTTTATATAGCTTTTTCCATATTTATTTCATATTCATTATTTTTTTAAATTAAATGTATTTTTTTAAAAAAAAAAATAATATAATAAATGATATACTAATAAATGTAATTTTAATTTTTTAATAATAATAATAATAACAATTTGATTATAATAATAATATTAGTAATAATAATAATAATAATAATAATAATAATATTTTTTTATATTCCAATATAGATTATTATATCACATAATTTTTAATTTTTATAGTTGAAATTATACCTAGAAATTTCATTGGACTTAATTCTATTTTTTTATAAAGTTTTGCTGATTATCATGAATTTATTTTTTTTAAATTTTGGTGTGTGAGAGAGGCATTTCAAGTGAAAGTAAAATTGGTATATATTAGAACTTAAGGGGTATATTTCATCTGTAAAACTTCATAAAATTTTACCCCTCTATTTTCAGATTAAATTCAAAATTTTTATTTTAAAAAATTTTTTTTAAAAAAAATTTACACTTGAAATATATGTTTTCATTTTACTTTCTTGCTAAATATTGTTTCACTTGAAATGTACCTCACACACATTTATAAAAAAAGACATTTCATAGAAAAATTTATAAAATATAATCATCAATATTACACTTGCAGTTGTACTTTGAAAAATTTTAATATAAGTACATATTTTTACAGTTGAAATAGATGTCTAAAATTTTAGGTAATATTTCACATAAGGGAAATTATAGTTATTTTATTTTTATTTTAATTTTATTTTAAAATATTATTTTATAACTTTTTTTTAACAATTTAATATTGGTTTATTTAATTTACCTTTATTATATTGTTTATTTTTTTGTAGGTGGCAAAATGACAGATAATATTTTTGCAAATTTAAAAGACCGAAGTAATTCAGTTTTTAAAAATAAAAATCCTTTGGATCATAGGTTTTTACCTGAAAACTTACCTCATAGGAATGAACAAATTACATTAATAGCTAAATATTGGGTTGAAGCTTTAGACAATGTGACTCCATCTGATTTAACTATATATGGTAAAACAGGTACCGGGAAAACTGCAGCAGCTAAATTTGCACAACAACAACTTTTAGAAGCTGCTGAGGAAAAAAAACAATATATTAGAGTTGAATATATTAAATGTACTGATTATACTACTGAATATCAAGTTTTAGCTCAGTTATGTCAAAGATTAGGTAGAGATGTTCCATACAGAGGATGGACTAAAGGGGAAATTATCAATACATTTAGGGACATTTTCAAACAGGAATTTAATGGTAATGAATTGATTCTTATAGTGATCTTGGATGAAATTGATATATTACTTGAGAAGGATGGGGACGGATTATTATATACCCTAACCAGAACAGACAATGTTTCTATCTTATCCATCAGTAACTTTTTGGATTTTAAAAAATTTATTAAGCCAAGGGTAATGAGTAGCTTAAGGGATAAGGAAATTGTTTTTCCACCATATAGAGCAGATCAATTAGCTGATATTTTAAAGGAACGTTCTAAAATGTCATTTAAAGATGGTGTTCTTGATGAGGATGTTATTCCATTATGTTCTGCAATGGCTGCTAAAGAAGAGGGTGATGCAAGATATGCTCTTGATTTACTCAGAACTGCTGGTGAGTTAGCTGACAATGATAAATCAGATAAAGTAATTGGAGACTATGTTATTGCCGCTAAAAATGAAATTGAACATAATAAAGTTACAGATATTATCTTAACCTTACCAACTCAGCAACAAAGGGTTCTTGAGGCTATTTTAATATTAACCAAGAAAAAAGAGGAAATTACTTCAGGTAAACTATATGAAACATATAAGGAAGTTTCAAAAGGTGACTCAGTAACTTATAGAAGGATATTTGATTTCATTAATGAATTGGAAATGTTAGGGATAATTTCAACAAACACCAAATCATTTGGTAGAGGTAAAGGTAGAACCAACATTATTAAATTACAATGTGACGAGAAACTGGTTGAGAATACTTTGTACTCCATGTAATATTTTTTATTTTATTTAATAATTAATATCCTTTTTTTTATATGAAACCAATTTATTAGTTAATTTTTATTATTCTATTTTTTTTTTTTACTATATTAAAATAATTAAAATTAGCTTTTTTTAATTAATATAATTAATTATATTATTAAAATTAGTTTTGAAAAATATTAACTCTTTAATTAAAAATTAGAATTAGTATCTTAAGATTAATTAAAAATAAATAAATAATTTAGTAATTATTTATATAATTGATTCTCCTTTTAGATTGAATATTTTAATCTTCAAACTTTTTATTGTTTAATATTAGATTTTTAAGAATCGCCATTCTTACAGGAACAGCATTAAATGCTTGTTTAAAGTATCTATTATGTTTGGTATCGTCAACATCATAGTCTATTTCATTGATTCTTGGAAGCGGATGCATGACTATTAGATCTTTTCCTTCTAACATTTTTTTATTAATTAAATAGGCGTCCTTTATTTTTATATATTCCTCAACATCTGGGAATCTTTCTTTCTGGATTCTTGTATCATATAACACATCAATATCATCAATGACATCATTGAGATCAGTGTTTTCCCTATATTTAATATTATTTTTTTCAAGATCACGTAAGATTTCTTTAGGCATCTTAAGTTCATTTGGTGATACAAATGTCATATTCACATTATATAATCCTAAAGCATATGCTAATGAATGTACGGTACGACCATATTTTAAATCTCCAACAAGTGCAACATTCAGATTTTCTATATGGCCAAATTCCTCTCTCATGGTATATAGATCAAGTAATGTCTGAGTTGGATGTTGGCCTGCTCCGTCACCAGCATTGATTACCGGAATATTTACAATTTCTGATATGAATTGGGATACTCCCTCAAGTTCATGTCTTATGACAAGTCCGTCACAGTATGATTCCAACATCTTAGCGGTATCTGCAATACTTTCACCCTTCTCCATTGATGATGATGAGACACTGTCAAATCCTACACAGGCTCCGCCTAATCTTTTCATTGCAGTTTCAAATGATAGTTTGGTTCTGGTTGATGGTTCAAAGAACATCATACCAAGAATTTTTCCATTTAAATCATTGGAAATAGCCTGTGATTTAGCAACCTTCTCAAGTTTTTTAGCTTCATCTAAGATGTAATTAATATCTTCCTTTGAAAAATCTTTAATAGATATAACATTTTTAAGATTAAAAATTTCAATCACCTTAAATTATTATTATGATTTTTTTAAGATATATTTATTTATATTTAAAATTAGTATTGAAAAATTAGAAATATTCATAGAGTCTTCTATTCTCTTTTAGCTCTTTAAAGTTTGATCTTATTTTTCATGTGTCATTTCATTTGAAAATCAAATATCATAAGGTTAAACATTTTAGAAACTTGTTTTGTTTTCTAATTGATAATAATTTAAAAGGAGTATTGTTTTTGAATTGAATTGTTAATATATAATTTAATTAAAAATGAGTAAATTAAATTAATTTAAGTGATATTATCACTTAATTAATTGTATCTTTTATTATTATTATTATTATTATTATTATTATTTCTTACGACGAGCACTAAGTTCATTGATCTTATCAATAAATGATTTTATACGGCTTTTATTTACTTCGTTTATTTTACCTTTATTAGGTGTTTTTGTTCTAGGTCTTGAAAAGAAACCTGTGTTAATATTCTCATCATAGAAGAATTCTGTTAGATATGCAGAACTTACTAACTCTTTTGAGTAAAGTTTGTATAGGTATTTAGATTCTTTTTCCTTTTCATAGGTTGTAATAAATATTCCGATGTTTTTACCTTTTAATGTTCTCATGTTTCTTTGAACATATTGTTTTAGTTCCCTTGGAATACTTCTTTTACTAACAGATCCACCTAATATTATAAAATCATATTTTAGTAAACATGCATCATGAGCTTTATTTACAGGAAATGCTCTTTTAAATTCTGAATCTACATTTTCAAGGATTTCATTTGCAATTTCTGCAGCTTTACTGTTTACATTATCGTAAAGAATTAAAATTCTCATTACACTCACACCTTATTCATTAATTAAAAATTTAATTTAAATAGCCTTTCCCATAATAAAAATAATTTGTACATCATTATAAAATATGTTTTATAAATTATATAAACTTGAAGCTTTTTTAAAAAAGTTGTAGTTTTGTAAAGTAAAATATTATTAACATTTAATGAAAAATTCATTTATAAAAGAAGCTAATTTCCAGGATATTTAGATGATTCAATGATTTCCTTAATTAAATCAAGCCTAAACCAGTTTTATTGAAATTTATTTATTAATAAAATAGAATCTAGTTTCCTGGATATTAATATAATTTCTGATTTTCCTTAATTAAATCAAGCCTAAACCAGTTTCATTAAAAATAAAGATTTTAATATAAAATAAATAATATTAATTTTTGATTAATGTGTTCTTTAATGTTCCAATGTTTTCAATTGTAATTTCAACGGTATCATTCGGTTTGATTTCACCTACACCTTTTGGTGTACCTGTTGATATCACATCTCCTGAGTTTAATGTCATGATATTTGATATAAAACTTAATAATTGGTAGACATTGAAAATCATGTTTTTAGTATTGGAGTATTGTTTAACCTTGCCATTGACCTTAGTCTCTATCTTTTGGTCTAAGGGATTTAAGTCGGTTTCAATACATGGTCCTATAGGGGCAAATGTATCAAAACTTTTGGCCCTTGTCCATTGCCCGTCTTTTGCCTGAAGATCCCGTGCTGTAACATCGTTGACTATGGTGTATCCAAATATGCAATTTTTTGCCTCTCCAATGTCAATATCCTTACATTTTCTACCTATTACAACAGCTAGTTCCCCTTCATAGTCAACTTGACTAGACATTGAAGGATAGATAATAGGATCTTCATGGGCTATTGTGGATGTTTCTGGTTTTAAAAAGATTTTAGGCTCATCCGGTAATTCCATCTCTAGTTCTTCACCATGTTCTTTATAATTAAGCCCAATACATACCAGTTTAGATGGTTTTGTAGGTTCTATTATTTTAATTTCATTGAAACTATAAGATCTATCCCTAATAATGTCCCTATTAAAATCAATGTCTAATAATTCCTTATTATCATCATAATCTATTTCATAAATCTGATTATCTTTGATTATCCCTGATTTGACATCATCCTTGTATATAAATCTTATAAATTTCATCAAATTACCTTCACTTTAATAATTAATTAATAACCCTTTCAATCGGAACAACAAGAATGTCTCTTGCCCCTACTTTCTTAAGTTCATTAACTAATTTAAATACTTTGTCCTCATCCACTACAGCTTGAACCGCAAACATGTCTTTTTTAGATAGAATTTCAGATATTGTTGGTCCACTCATACCTGGAAGAACATCCTTAACCTGGTTTAAGTTTTCTTTATGAACATTCATTAGTATTAATTTTTTGTTTGATGCATTGATTACACCTTGAATACTGGTTGTAACAGCCTCGACAAGTTCATATTTCTCAGATAAACTGTCTTTGTTTGCAATCAATTTAATAGTACTTTCTAAAATGGTGTCAATAATCTTAAGATGGTTTGTTTTTAATGTTGTTCCTGTACTGGTTAAATCGGTGATTCCGTCTGCGATTCCTATAAGTGGAGCTATTTCAGTAGAGCCTGCAAGTTCCACAATTTCAACACCTTCAACCCCATTTTCTTTAAGGTATTTTCTGGTTAAGTTTGGAAACTCTGTTGCAATTCTCATGTTTTCATTAAAATCTCTTACACTTTTAATATTTGAATTCTCAGGAACTGCAAGTACTAATTTTGTTTGACCAAAATCAAGATCCAATATTTCCTCAACATCCGCATCTTTTTCATGGATTAAATCAACACCAGTAATTCCCATATCAACGATTCCCTCTTCAATAAAGGTTGGAATATCGCTGGCACGTGTAAACATAACATCTATATTAGGATTATGTGTATTTGCCATTAGTTTTCTGTTGGTGGTGTCTTTTAATTTTAAACCAGCTTGCTCTAAAATTTCAATTGAAGGGTCACTTATCCTTCCTTTTGAAGGTATGGCTATTTGTAATTTCATATTTATTTCCTTTCATTATTTGTTTTTAAGAATTGGTCATGTAAATATAATTAAAATATTTTTAAATAATTTTTATGATTTTTTTCTTTAGTAAATTTCTCTATTAATTATAAATATATTTTATTAATATTTAATTTTATAGATATTCGATTTTAAAAAATAGTCTTACTATAATAATATTTTGGGATATTGATTATAGTTTTTACACTTGAAATTATTCTTGATTTATAAGTAAAAGCTTCCTTTTGGAAAAAACTTTTTTTAAATTGTAAAAAATTAGAAAAGGTATTAGTATAGTTTAAAACTATACTAAATTAATTGCATCTGGAACTTTATTTAGGATTTTATTTGAGATGTTTGGTATTGTTGATGTAATGATTGTATCATCAGACTTTTCAGAACTGTTTACGTCTCCGTCTCCCTTGATGATAGTTGCATCTAGTTCCTCCTGAAGGTTATCTACGGTAACATTCTGAATCCGAGGGTCAACATCAGATATGATAATTTCGTCCACTTGTTTATCAAGCTCTTTTGCAATTACCCATGATATAAATCTTCCACCAAGCAATGCAACACTGCTACCATTTACTGATTCCACAATACTATTTAAATCGTGTTTTAGATTGATGTTATCATATATTCTGGAACTTGTCAATGTAGCCCAGTGTGCATCTCCAACGGTGTATGATCCAATCTTTTTAGGGTATATGTTTTCAGGTCCA
>JBJEIL010000105.1:0-7401 GCA_051876995.1 Methanobrevibacter sp.
TAAATAAATTAAATAATAAATTAAATTAAAATATTTTATAAATTCTTAAATATAATTAAAGAATATTTTAAATAATAAAGCTTATTTTAAATATGCCCTAATAGTAATTATGATTATGTATATGTTAACTATAAAAAAATAGAATTTATTAAAATAAAAATTAATTTATATTTAAATTCATAAGTAAAAATACTTTATTATTCTATTTATAAAAAGATTTCTAGACTTTAAAAAAAAAAATCAAAATTAAAAATAATTCCAGGATACCTATAAAAAATGATGTAATACTTTAAAAAAAATGAAAATCACTAGAAAAAATAATTTTTAAAAAGTATTATTAAAAAATCAAAAAATTAAGACTTTACTTTTCTAAATAAAGATGAGCTGATTATATCATCATCCAAAAGAGTAATAGAACCTGTAACGTTTTCATCATCAATTCTATACTCGTCATTTAAACCATTAATATCAAATGATTCAGGGTTTGAATCCAAAATATTATCAATAAAATCTTTTAATAAAACATCATAATCTACTTTGGTTAAAGTCTCATCACCAGATTTTATGGCATTAGGTATATAACTCTCTACTATCTTATCATGATAATTTTTATATAGATTACTATCATGGAATAATTCAACACCTACCAGTTTACCATTGATAAAAATAATAGAACCCATCTGATTTTCCTGAATAGGAAAATGACTTTGATACTCTTCAAATCTATTTTTATTTATAGTATAAATATCCCTTAGTGCTGATGTATCAGATTCAACATCAAGGGAATAAATTTCGTCATTGATTTCACTCCAAACTCTAGATTGGTTAGGAGATCTTGTTCCGTCCCTATTAAGGGACTTATAAATCTCTTCAGACTTAGCCCTTCTAACTGATGAAGATGCGAAATGGTCGGAATATTTAAAGTCACTGAAAGAAGAACTCCACCTACCTTCCTCGGTACATGAAACCCCCATATCCATCTTGGTCTTTGCAGGTATAATATAGGTATTATTTGCAATTCGATTCTGTTTAGCCCCCATTAACTCCTCACCATCAAGAATAAGTAATGGAGTTACTGCATTATTTTTAACAGATACCCTATTAACACTAGGACCGTCCTCACATTCTGAAATTGTAACAAGGCCTAAATCCAAACCCTTCTTTAATGGTAGTAAATCAACAATTTTATCATTAGATGTAACTGATTTAACACCAATTATTGAAATATTTTTAAAAGATTGAACATCCAAATATGAGAGATTACTAAAATAATCTTTTAAAGTTTTATCCATTTAATTTCCCCCTCTAATTAAAATTTAATAAATTTAAATCAAATAAAATTCACATCACTTTCGGGATTAGATTTCTCAGTATCCAACTCCTCACTAGTTAATAACTTACAGATTATTACATTATCGAAAATGAATTTTACAACACCATAATCCTCTTCTAAAATCTTATCATAAAGTCTTCCAGAACTCATCGTTCCTTTAACAACCGTTTTTACACTATTTGCAACATATGCTGAAGGACCGGCATATCTTAATTCTGCTCTAATTGCCTCCAAATCATAGGTATTCTCATAATCTTTTACAAGTTTAACAATAGAACCTATTCTGAAAGGTTTTACACCATGAAACATGTTTAAAGCCGTTAGTGTAAAATAAATTTCATCATCCATAATAAACCCCCTAAATATTTTATTAAATAAGGATTAGAAATAATAAATATATAAATCTTTTTATTTAGTAAAATAGTGAAAATAATAAAATATTTTCATTAATTTATAAAATAGTTATAAAAAATATAATTCCTTTTAAAATTATAAAAATTAACTAAAAATGGAATAGACAGTTTGAGGTTTAAGAAAAATAAAAACATAAATTCTTAAAAAAAATCATGAAAATAGGAATCTAAAAATGCAATTTAAAGTATCTTAAAAGAAAAACCGATAAAAAAAATCTATAAAGACATAAGTATAAAAAAATAGTGAAATCAATTAATTAAAAATTTTCAAACATAAAAAATGTAAATTAATAGAATTTATAAAACAATTATAAAATTGTTCTATAAAGATTCTAAAGCTTTTTTAACTGCTTCAACATCATCAGAAACTTCAACAGTATCTGCAGTTGGTTCTAAGTGGCTAATGTTACAACGTCTATTTTTGACGTTTCCACCAACTACTTCTACGAAGTTTTCATCAATAACATCCACAATTACACATTTTTCGCCAGCTTCTCTACCAGCTGTTTTTACACATACTCTACCTACTTCTATTGATGCCATTATATCACCTTTAATATATCTGTAATAATTTGGGAAATACTTTCAGGATTAAATGAATCTGAGTTAATAACTACATCATAAATATTATAATCATAAAGATCTATGTTATGTATTTCCTTATATCTTGAAGCTTCACTTTCTTCTCGTATTTTAATTTCGTGTACCGCTTGTTCAATTGATTTATTTTCTCTATCATGAACCCTTTTAGCACGTACATCTAATGGGGCTGTTAACCAAATTTTAAGATCCGCCTCAATAAAGTAAGCTGATAATCTACCTTCAACAACAATGTCTCCAGCTTCATAAGCAAGTTCAGCTTGTCTTCTATCAATTTCTTTATCGATGTCAGTATTATTTTCAGCAAATTTACTGAATTCCAGCACACTCATCCCTTTCTCCTTTGCCATATCCCTAAATATGGAACCTGTAGATAGATAAGGAATGTTTAAATTTTCAGATAATACCTTTGCTGCAGTAGTAGTTCCACTACCAGCAGGACCACCGATTGTAATTATCATTATTTTCTAGCCTCATTTTTAAAATGTTTACGAGCACATTTAGGACATAAATATCCACCATATGGACGATTAGGTCTTTTTTGTGATTTGGATAATTTATTAATTTCATAAGGACGACCATTAGGAACAGCATGAAGAGGTGCACCACATTCAGCACATACATGTTTACTAGGTCGTTTCTTTTTGTATCTTAATACATTTTCTCCACCAGGAGTTCTTTTATTCATTCTTTTGTATGAACGAGATCTAAACCTATTTGCAGGCATTATATCACCTAATTAATTTGATTTGTAATTCATAAATTCTAATAAAATAATTAAAATAATCTATCTAAATTTCAAATTTAGATTATAAAAAATTATTAATTAATTATATATTGTTTTTCGTTATTTATAAATATGAGTTTTTTAGAAGTATTTACCTTAAAAAAAAATAATTTTTTAAAAAAAAATTAAATAAAGATAATATTTAAAAAATATTATTTAATGTTTTAAGGTCCCCATTTATTATTATACCATAATAATAAATTGATTTTAGGATTAGAAACCTTGTTCGAATCCCATAAATTTCCTAATAACTTGAGACATTAATAAGGTACAAAGGAAGTACCATAATAACCAACCAATTGACCATGGAAGTGCATGTGGATTAGCTGCACCATAACCTGGAATTAATGGTCCAATAGTATGCCAGATTGGAGTTAATGAACAATAATAAACAAGAGGAGGTAAGATAACTACAGTATTTTTAATAGTTGATGCGCTCATCCACCAAAATACTAAAAGGATAGGAACCATAGTAGCAATCATAGGTTTAAACTGCTCAGTCATCATTTTGCTTTGTTTTTGCATCATTTCCACTTGTTCAGCTTGAAGCTTTGCCATTGCTTTTTGATCTCCACTTTTTTGAACTTCTTTAACTCTTTCTTGGAACTCTCTCATTTCTTTTTGAGTCTTATTCATTTCATCCTGGTTAACTAAATATTTATTAGCAACAGTTGTAATGAGTGAAACAATGAAAGATATAACAAATACAGTTAAAATTGGATTATTAGGAGTTGGATCCAATGATAAAAGGGGATTAAAAATATAATTTAAAAAAGATATTATAATATCTGCCATAATATTCCTCTTTAAAATTAAATCATAAGATATTTAAATTTATTCTAAAAGATTTACCATCTTTTTAATAGTGGAAGGTAAATGATTATCATGATTTTTAATTATTTTAACGGTAGCTCCAGTTAAGGTAGCATAAGCCATAGAAGCTGCCCTATTCATTTCTTGATGTAATTGAATATCTTTAGCTTTTTCAATATCCCTTTCCCTACTATCATCATTTAATCTCCTATAAATGATTTCATCAGGATCTGCTTCAATTAAAATGAATAGATCAGGATCCAATTCTTCAAGAACCCATTTTGGAAGTCCAGGTAAAAAACCTTTAGGAGTACTTATAGTACAATGAGTATCTACTATAACATTTCCATCCTGAGCTTGTTCACTAATTTTTGCAGCAGCAAGTTTTTGAATTTCCTTTTGAGTATCAGGAGATAATTTTCTTAACTGATCCCTATTTTCAACAATACCTTCATCAAGAGCAATTTGAGTCATGACATCCCCATAATTTAAATGAAGATAATCGACTTTTTCTAATGTTTTATTAAGTATTGTAGTACTTCCAGAACCTGGAATACCAGTTAAAACTACTAATGTCATTTTTTTAGCCTCAATTTATTTTTTATTGTCCTAAGAATTTTCTTAATGCTGGGTGCATGTCCATAAGTTGTTCCTGTGCAATCTCTTCATAAAGTCTGTATACAATACCAACTGTAAGCAATACACCAGTACCTCCACCAAGAGCACCTGTAAGATCAGCACCGAATGCAAGTATACCTACAAACAATCCACCTAAAACTGTTAAAGCAGGTATATATTTTTTCATAATTTTATATAATTGTCTTTTACTACTTCTAAAACCAGGAATTTGAATACCTGATTGATATAATTTTTTAGAAACTTCTTTAGCATTTAATCCACTAATTTCAACCCATAACCATGAGAATAATATACAACAAGCTAAGAAGAAAATCGCATAAATAATAACTCTTATTGGATTAGTATAAATCAAACTTAATTGATTAGGAGTTGATAAATATAATGCTGCTCCACTAACCGCTCTTCCTCCTTCAACTTTACCCAATATAGGCCATCCTAACTTTTGGAACATACTAGCCAATAATGAAACATTAACTAAAAGAGCACTAGTTAAAATAACCGGCATATTACTTGCATAGATAAATTTTAAAGGGTATTTTCCAACAGCACCCCTAACTCTTCCATGTCCTCTAACTTGACCTTGAGATATAGGTATTTCCACTCTCATACTTTCTCCATATACTGCAACTAAAAATACACCAATTGTTGCAATCAATGGTATTAAAACTGAGAAATCAGGACTTCCAGTAACTAAACCTTGTATGAAACCAGGAATAATACCAGGAAGGGCACCACTTGCCTCAGGAATAAAGTTAAAAGTACCGACCATAATCTGTTCAGCAACTCCAGCTGCAATGAATAAACCAATACCGCTACCAAAACCCCATTTTGATACTACCTCATCAAGATATAAGATTAATATAGCGCCAATTAAAAGTTGTAAAAATATAACTCCTAAGTAAGAATTATCTATTGGAGTTAAACTACCAGTAAATACAAGTACAGCTGCTTCAAAAATTGTAAAGATAATTGCTAAAATTTTCTGTGTACTTTGGAAAAGTGCTTTGTCATGGTGAGTAGATAAATCTAGATTTAATAATTTTGCACCTACTAATAATTGAAGTACAATTGAAGCAGTAATAATAGGTCCAATACCTAAAGTAAGAATAGAACCAAAACTACCTGCCATAACTGCTCTTAACTGAGCAAATTGATCTACAGCACCTGAACTTAAACCATATAATGGTATTAACGAAAGTACATAATATAAAACCAAAACGACAATAGTCCATTTTGCTTTTTCCCTAAAATCTTGTCTATGTATAGGCGCTTTAACTTCAGGTAAAAATTTAAAAATTGGAGTTAATGCATCTAAACTACTCATACTTTACCTCTTTAAATAGAATAATTGGTTGTCAATTATTTAAAGAAAAATAAAAATAATAATATAAAAATATTATAATTCTACTACTTCTCCACCAGCTTCTTCTATTTTAGATTTAGCTGACTGTGAGAATTTAGGAGATTTAATGATGAACTTTTTGGTAATTTCACCTTTAGCTAAAACTTTGTCATAACCTAAATCAGTAACGTCAATTACAATTGCATCTCCTTCTTTAGTAGCTAAACCTTTTTCTAATAAACTTTCAGATTGTTCTTCTAAATAACTAACGTTAACAGGACGAACTTTCTTAATCATCTTTTGAGGTCTTTTGAAACCATGTTTACCAAAGTAGTTTTTATTTTCAATAACAGTCCTGGTCCAATGTTGTTTACCAGCACCTGCATTACCTCTTCCACCACGGTTACCATAACCTCTTCGGTTTTTAACAACTCCTCCACCATTAGTTCTGGTACCTCGTTGTTTAGTAATTTTACGTTTTTGTCTAATCATATAATCACCTAATTATGCCATCCTAATAGCAAGATCATTAATATCTTCACCACGGTATCCTAAATCTCCACCTTCAGTAATAGGTTTTCTGATAGATTTATATCCTTTTCTAGGGGGATGGAAACGGAATACTGGTTTCATACCAACATCTTGAGCTTTAATTTCACCTTTAATTAAAGCGTTAGCTAATTCTTCAATAGATTTATAATCAGTATTTTCTTTAAGGTATTCATCGGTTACATGAACATCTCCAACTAATCTACCTCTTTTAGAGATAATTTTAGTTAAAGTTTCAGTATTGATTTCACCCCAAGTAATATAATCTTTACCTTTTTGGAGCATACCTTTGTAACTGTCAGTTTCATCAATTAAAACTGCATGGCTGATTCTATTGAGTCTTAACATATCTAAAGTATCAGAGATACCTTTTTTAACACCTGTTCTTCCTCTAATTCTAATAACTAAAAACATAAAATCACCATTTATTTGGAAATAACTCCCATAGCTTTGAGATCATTATTACTAGCTTTAACTTTACATACTTGTTTTAATGCATCAAATACTGCATTAGCAAAGTTAATAGTAGTTTGAGTTTGACCACTAGTTTGAGACCATACATCTTCAATACCTGCCAAAGACATGATAGTTTTACCTACATCACCAATAGCAAGTCCTACACCTGCAGGAGCAGGCATGAGGGTAACATTTACACTACTAGCTTTTCCAGTAACTTTGAAAGGTACTGTGTGTTGTCTTCCACAAACACAACCCCAATCTCCACAACCTCTTCTAACTTTGATAATATTATATTTAGCATTATCAACAGCTTTTCTGATTGCAGGACCTACTTCTCTAGATTTTCCTTGTCCTAATCCAACATAACCATCTTTGTTACCTACAGCAACAATAACTCTAAAGTTAACCTTTCTACCAGATTTATGCATTCTTTGAACTAAGTTAACATCCATAACTTCTTCTTCTA
>JBJEIL010000106.1:0-35338 GCA_051876995.1 Methanobrevibacter sp.
CCACCAGCCAAATGCTTTTCCTAATTCATAAACTGCGAAGATTACAGCACCTATAACCGCTACAACTGCAATCATAGGAGCAGTAATTCCCCCAATTATACCGATTATTGGTGCTAGTGCAGTTTTTAATAATCCTACTGCTCCACCAAGTGAAGATATATAACCCATAAAAAGTAATACTGCACCAGCCATAACTATAATGCCTGCTGCATCTTGAACCCAATCAGGTAATCCACTCCACGCAGCTTGTAATTGACCTATAAAAGTTTTAATCCCATCAATTACCCCAACCACAGCAATTGCAATATCTACTAATGTTGGAGTAAGAGGTATAAGAATAGATGATAATAATTCTCCTCCACTAACACTTAACATTTGATAAGCTTCATCGAGAGTATTAACTTGCATTGCGGTTTCAGTAAAACCCATTTCATCTAATGTTTTATTCATTGCTTGAAGAAGAGAAATTTTATTATTAATATCTCCGTCCCAACCATTGTTTCTTAATTGGGCTTCACCGATACCTAATTCTTGGAGTCTTCTAAATTGACCGTCCATTGCATCAGACACTGCTAATATTGACTCTTCTTGGGTACGTCCGTCTTTAACGAATGCTGAACTCATTACTGCAGAAGTTTTAGTTAACTCTTCCATGGACTCTTTCGGTAATTTCAGTTTCACTCCCAGTTCTAGTGCACTTGCACCTACTGCTTTCATATCCACTTTTTTAAAGCTTTGTTGTAATTTATCACAATGTTGGCTGAATGAATCCAATTCTGAAGCAGTCATTCCCATTCTTTGACCGAATGCTTTGAAGTTTGCTTCTGCATTTATAGATTGTCTTGCAGATTGCGCCATACTGTTGACAAGGTCATATCCTATCATACCTACAGTCATTGATGCTGCACTTCGAAGGAATCCCAATCCTCCACCAGCACCTCTTGCAGATGCACTGAATTGATTTAGTTTTGCTCTTGCTTGAGTAATGCTGTTACCCAATCCTGCCAGTTTGCCTTTTGCACTTGCAGTTGCACTAGTAAATGCTTGAGTGATACTATTTTTTGCAGTGGAACTGAAGTTAACTATCTTAGTCTTTAAATTATCAAAACTTGAACCTGTTCCCACTACTGTTCCTTTGACTTCTATAAATGAAGAACTCATTTTAGAACTAACAATACCTGCTTCTGTGCCTAATTGTTGTAATGGTATTAATGCTCTTTGTTCACTATTACTTACTTCAGAAAATGTTTTTGTACTTGATGAACCAAATGATGATACAGAATTTTTTAAACTATCAAATTTACTTCTGACACCATCAGAAACTCCTTTGATTCTATCCATTGCCTTAGAAGCAATATCAGATACATTTGTGATTTTACCAATACTATTAACTGCACTTCCTGCTTTTTGTTTGATTTTATCAAAAGCATTTGATCCACTTTTTCGCAGACTGTCAAATTGGGTTCTTGCAGATTTCACGAATTTTTCCATTCGTGACATGGTTTGTTGTGCTGTACGTGAAGCTTGATTAATTCCTTCCATACCTTGTTTGCCTGACAACCCCATGTCTTTTATTGCTTTTTCTGCTTGTTTTGCAGCTTTACTTATTGTTTCTTCTGCTTCTATTATTACACGAATTACTTGTTTAGATACCATCCAATTATTCACCTCCATTTAAAAATTTTTGATTAAAAAAAAGGAGATGAATAAAAATAAAAGTTTTAATTTTAATCTTTTACTTCATTCATCTCCTTGTATAAATTCATTCTACCTTTACTAATTAATAATGCTTGATTTGGAGTTAAATCACTTTGTTTTTCTGCTAAGTGATAACCACAATAATCAAGCCATATGATTCTTGTACCTTCAGCTGTTTTCAGGAAAGTCTTCAATCTCAGCTTCTAAGTCTTCATCATTAGCTCCTGAAATTTCTTCAATTTTTTCATAAATTTCAGCAACCTCATTTTTACGGAGTTTCTTAATATGGTCCATTGTCCATTTTTCAGGGTTACCTGGATTATCTGTACTTAATTTGATTGCTTCATACATTGCTTTTTTAGTAGCTTTACTTGAAGCATTGATGTTGAATTTTGCTTTGGATTCCATTTCACCTTTAACTCTTCTTTTCTTTTTGGTGATTGTTTTTTCGTTAATGGTGTAATCTCCTAAATCTTTTTGTTTGATTTCATCGATTTTATCCCATTCTCCACTTGTCAAAGGTCTTAAGCAAATTTCACCATCGAGAGATTTAATATGATACTCATGATAATCATCTCTTCCGTTTAATATTTCAGATATTGATAATACCAAAGTTATTCACCTTCCTTATTTAATTTTATTTCAAAAGTAATATTTTCATTAGAAACATTTATTGTTTCAGAGTAATTTTCATACCCAGATGCAGTTACAATTATGGTTTGAGCACCTATTGAAACATTATTTAATGTGCATCCGCCTTGACTTCCGGTTGTTGAAGATATTTCATTAATACTTACACTTGCGCCGTTTACTGGATTTTCACCATCATTTACTGATACACTAATATTTACTGTTTCAGGAGTTTCCTCACCTATGGGAGTGGAATCAACACCTATTTCTGTTTGATTATTTTTGAGTAATACATACATATCAGTTTGAACTTTAGTAGTTTCATCAGCAAGAGTGATTTCATTTGAACCTAATGTTTCCATACTAATAGTAGCATCAATACTGTCTGCACCACTCATATCGTATTCAACAGCAAGAGTGCACATTGGGAATACTATTCTCATTAATAAATCAGGATATTCGCACATTCTCACATTTATTGCAAATGGAATTTCAAGAATAGTACATCTTGAAGGTTCATATGCTCCACTGTCACCTACAGTTAATTCACCAATTTTACCATATTCTGCTGCAATAATTGATTCGATTGTATCTTCTGTTAAACTAATAGTTACACTTGGAGTGTTTTCTCTTTTTTGTGCTAAAGCTATAGCTTGCGGTGCTCTTGAACTAAAACCAACAGTCTTATCTACTGCAAGGTTGTTTTTACCTTCAAAAGATAAATTAGTTCCTATACCAGTCATTGGTTTATTATTTAATTCTAAGCTTATGTCATAGAACATTAAGAATAAATCATTGATAAGTTCTTCTGGTTTATTGAATGTTTCACCATTTTTACCAATAATTCCTGCATGTTCTGTTTTATAAATCCAGTTTGCTTCCACGCTCATGGATTCATCAGATACTTCAAATTTTAAGCCATCACATAATAAACCAAATATGTATTTTTTCAATTGATCTGCAACATATACTGCTCTGAATGATTGGAGTTTTTTATTTTCTCCACCCCAGAATTCATGAGTATGTACATCTCCAGAACCTGCAGTATATTTGTAATTGTCAAGATACGCTCTGAAATATAATGCGAATCTTTGTAAATCTGCATCTGCTTTTGTGGTTCCGGTTGGTTTGATGATTCCGGCACGTGAACGTTTGTTCATTCTACTTGAACCTGATTTTGTAACTGGTTTAACATTTAATTTAAAGTCTGCAGTATTTGCTTCACTCCACCAGTTCAATTGGGATTCATTGAATTCGGAAGTACTTAATACTTCTCCGTATGTGCTTTCTGGACATAATCCAAATCCTCTATCTACCATTGTTTAATCACCATTATTTTTTTTTCATTATATTTGATTTTTAAGTTCACAACATATTTTCCAATCAACGTAATAAATGAAATTAATTCTTAGCTTAGTAATAGGTACTTTTTCTCCAAGTTCATCATCTTGTATGAATCCTACTGGAGCTAATGATTCAAATACTGGTCTTAAACCTTGAATCATCGTATTATCTTCTTTGAGCACTCTTATATGATTTTTAGCAATGCATGCTGCTATTCTACTTGCTAAGTTTTTTCCTTTTATTTCGGATTGTTCTATGTCATCTTCGTCATATACTATACAATAAAATTCAAAAGGAGTTTGCAGTTCTAATTTGCTTGAAAGTGTTCCTTTTCCACTTGCTATTGTTGTTTCTTGTTCAAATAACCATATGCATGGTTCTTCGATTTCTTCATCAGAACGATAACTAGGAATGAACATTTCAACATCAGATAAAATTCCGTCTTCAGCAAGTTCTTTGGTGATGCATTGTTTCACCATTCTTGTTACTGCTTCTGGACCTTTAATAATATTCAACATTATAAACACACCATTTTTTTTACACACTATTATTTTTTTTTATTCCAATGTTCCTTTCTTAGCAATTACAACTGCACTTTCAGTAGAAGATAATATTTCCGGTATACTCCTTTCAACGAATTTTTGAGGTTTTTGACCTTTAACATATTTAAGAAACCATTCCTTGCCCCTCCAAGTAAAATGTAATACTTTTGCTTTTTTAGGTCTTATTACAGCACGTCTTACACCATAAACTCCAGTACCATCGTTAACCAATGGTAAATGAAAAGTGTTATTTGTTACTTCATGCTTGTCATCAGATTTAGTAATTTTATAATTATTTGCTCCGCGACTTGTTTTTCTTGGAGTGTTTTTTTCAAGAATATTTTTTGTATTTTTACTGAGTTGATCTAATAATTTCTTTTTAAATTCAACTGCGTTTTCTGCAAGGTGAATATCACTTTCAACTTTGATGTGAATTGTAACCATCATATCCACCTTATATTTTGAATACTTTTGCTCGTGATGATTTCTTAAAAGGTTTAAGGTCTTGTTTTAAGTCATTTGTGAAAACTTCACTTGAGTAAATTTTAGTAGTGTAATCATTGACTTTCTTGATTGGTGATTCACCACGTGAAAGATGAAATGCAATCATATTAGAAACTAATCTACTGCAAACGTTTTTCACAGCCGAAGGAATATCTTCTTCCCATTTTCTGTTGCAGTAAGAATTGATTAATCCTTCACTTTGTGAAATCCATTCATTTATAAGTTTGTTAAATTCAGTTTCATTGTCTTTATATCCTAGATTTTTAGGTTTAATTCCACTCATGTTTTTAACATCCTCAACTGTACAATACAAGACCTCTTACCTCCTTTTTATAATTATTCTGCTGTTAAAGTAATAGTAAGCGTAGTGTTTTCTTCACTTACTGTAATGTTTCCAGTGTAAACAGTATATCCTGTCTTGGAAGCCATTACAGTGTAACTTCCTTCTGGAACATTACTTATTGTGCATCCTCCAGCACTTCCAGTTTTACCAGTATATTGATTTTCATCTGCATCTTCCAATACAACATCAACACTTCCAATTCCAGTTGTTCCATCTGTTACAGATACTGAAATGTTCCTGGTAACTGTTGGTGTTGAAGGGATTATGCTTCCTTTAACCATGCAAGACTAGTAGCATCTTTAAATGCAAAGTTGATATCTGCATACATTGTTGAAGCAATATCGTAAGTGTTACTTCTTAACATGAATTGGGATTCGACCATGATGTTATCAGGGTCTGCTAACCATTGGATGTTTTCTTTGTGAGTTAATAAGATTGGTTTTTTAGTGAATCCATTACGTAAAGTACTGAATTGTGGTATCGCAATAATTGGAATATCTTCAACTATTAATGTACCCTCTGTAGTAATGGAAGCTACATCACCATATTTGTCCTTGTTATCAGCGACAAATCTGTGTAATGTTCTTCTGTATACTGGAGGTACGAAACAAGCCATTCCTCCATCAATTTGATATTTATCAGGGAATAAATCAATCATTCTACGGAGTTCATTTAATGGGTTGGAATCGGTTGCGGTTAAATCGATTTCTTCAACAGCAATGTCACTATTATCCCTTACCTTTTTAACAATACCATCAATGACTTTATAACCAGATGATGCAGAAGAGTCAGAGGAATTTTTATCCCCATATAAAAGAATTCTTTCTAATGCAAGACCGTTTGCTTCTGCAAAGGTGTTGGTTAAGGTGTTCATGAAGTTTTTACCTTCAATGGAATCGTATAATACTGTACGATGTAATCCAGTTAATGCTCTTAGTTCTTCTGCATCGAAACTTGCATCTGTGAAAGTTGGGTGTTGAGCATCAGATAATGTTTGTGGTGTTCCATTGATTCTTCCAGCTTCAAGTTCAATATCAAAACTCATCATGTCCAATTGTCTTTTGTGATTGTGGCTGGCGATGAGTTTGATTTTATCGAGGAAGGTTGCTTTGTTACTTAATGCTTGGATGTATTTGTCAGATTTTTCTGCTTGTAATACTCCATTGTTTAATTTTCCACTTCCTTTACCAATATCTACGAATTTAGTAACGAATCCTTCTCCATTTATGATACGGTCACGGATAGTGTTTTCAACTAGTGCTATTGACATTTTATTATACCTCTATAAAAAAATTGTAAAAATTTTGGTGATCATATAAAATTATTATTTTTTTTTACCAGGTCATACCATTACTATTCCTACCTGTTCTTTTCATGAGAGAATCATTAGTGGTGGAAACTGTACTGTTATCTGGGTCTAATTCTTGTGATTTAGCAATAACAGTTCTAATATCTAAAACCGCATTATTATCTTCTGGTGGTTCTGGATCATTTCCCTGATTATTACTATCATCATTTTTACCTACTGCACCGGGTGCAGGATTACCCTCATCACCATCTTTAGGTGGTTCTGGGTCTTTATCAGTTTCAAGTTTAGATACTCTATTATCAAGGGCATCGATTTTTTTATCCATTGCTTCTAATTTTTCCATGATTTTTTCAGCAGCACTTTTATCACCATTATTAGGTTTAGGTGGTTGTGCTGGAGGTTCAGCAGGTGGTTCTGTTGATTTAGTGATGGATTTTCCTAAAAGTTTTTCAAGAAAACTTTCACTAACAGAAACTCTACCTTCTTCATTTGCTTTTCCTGTTGGTTCAGCCATGATTTCACTTCCAGTTATATCTATTGATTTTTTAACATATTCATCATCATCTCCATACACTTCGAAATGGCAAAGTGGATGTGAAGGTTCATCTACAATACTAATACTGGATGGAGTCCATTCATTAATGTCTTTAAACTTTAATCTAGCCATTTAATGTATCCCCCTGTCCATTTGTTGAACAGTTTTTATTGGTGCAGATAATATACTGAAACCAGTGTATTTACCGTCACGTATTGCTTGTTGTATATCTTCTTTTAACACATCAACACTAGCGAATAATGTTCCTTTAGGTAATGTGTTACCCATCCATTCTGTTGGTGAATCGGTAATGTATAACTCCAATAGTTTTCCTACGTTCATTAGGCTGTGTTGTACATCCATTAGTACGCCATTACGTGCGATGATGAGTAGTGCTTTTCTAATTGTTTCTTCATCAAGTACGTCCCCAGCTTTATCAGGTATGTCGGGTATTAGTACTGGACCTTTAACAATCATATTTTATTTTACCCCCATTTTTGAGGTTTAATTTTTTATTTAAAAGATAGAAATTGGAGAGGAAAAAAAATTAAAAACATTTGAAAGTGATACAATAGAATAAAAATAAAACAGTTAATATTAATTTTTTCCTCTTCAATGCTTAAAGGTGGAAAAATAGAAAAAAATAATGAAAAATAGTTGATTATTTATTACCAACAAGCATTTTGATGATATAACCAAATCAGACATTTATAAACAAATTTAAATTTTTATATACTAGGAAAAACTAAAAATATAACTAATAAAAATAGAGTCAATCTGAATAAAGAATGGGTTGGTAGTGAAAAATGATAAAATAATTATTATTTATATCCTCCCATTACTAAATAGGGAGGACTCGTGCCATGAGTGATGAAACATTCATCTGGCTCAAAGTTTGTTTAACTTTGATAGAATTTATCCTTAAATTCTGTTAAGGATATCTAAAGTAGTCGAATATCTTAGAAATAATAGGTTTTTTGATTGATATCCCAAGTATCAATTATGATTCTATTTTTTCCTATTATTCTTTAATATATTACAATACTTTTTTTAAATATTTAAATCTTTACATCATTACCATGTCAAAATAAAGTTACTAAAAATAAGAAATTTAATTAAAATAAAATATTTAATGTCATGTTGTATGCATTAACACATACAACCCCAAGTGACATTAATAAAACCTCTGAATACAAGAATAGGTTTTCTAGTTGTTCTAACTTTGATAAGTAATAGAACAGATAGTTTACAGTAAACCGAAGCAAGACACAATACAAAACATATAGGAATATGAGTATGGTTTTGCTATTATATCTATATCTTCAAGGTCACTTATAAACATTACTAAAAAAATCAAACATCAATATATTTAACTTCTTTAATAATAGGAGCAAACTCAGGATGTCTTTCAATGAAATCTAAAGCAAGATTATTATGATACTCCCTACGTTCAACTGAAGGTAAACTACGTGCTATGAATCTTTCTTCACGTATTTTACTAATAAACTTGTCATTATCTCCAATAAAATCCAGTCTTTGAATATTCCAATTAGGGATATAATCCATAATGATACTATTAATTCTCATAGGGATAACATCATCTAAACAAATGAATTTTCTCATGAAATCTTCAGACATATTTCTAAGAAATTCTTCATCATAAAATATGGATCTTACTTTCATAATTTCAACTCCTATTTATTACATAATATTATATTTTAACTATTATATATAATTTACATGGACCATTTATACAATTTCTGGTTTACAACTTCAACAAAATGAAATGTTTTCCCTGGTGCTAATAATAACTCGTATTCCGTTTTTGCAGAAGAAACTAATTCAATATATAATATTTTTTCACCTTTTGGGATTCTAATATAATTTACATATTCTCCATATTCAATAACATTTTTGGAAATACTAGTTGAAAGAAAAGCATCATTAGTATAAACTCCATTTTCAGCATAATCCAATAATAAATCATTTTGTCTTCTTACAACAACAAGGTCATTTTCCAAAATTTTACCTTTTTTGAATAATTGTTTCCCTACTTTAATAGTTTTCATCATAGGCATATAATTTGAGTTACCTAACATCTCTTTATCCCATTCATTTGACCAATAATTTTTTAATTTCCTTCTTTTAAGTAGATTCCGAACTCCTTTAGCTTCCCTCATATAACTATTTAATGAATCAAAACCTTCTTCTGAATATAATTTTATAAATTTATATTCTTCTGTTGTTAATTCATTTGCAGATATACCATATTTTAATCCAAATCTTTTTTTATCATCTTTGGATTCCCCAACACCATATGCAGTTTTACCATTAATTGTAACTGATTTACTTAAGTCTCTTTTAAATTGAGTATTCTTGAGATTATTTTTTGATTTGGTTTTTTGTTGTTTTTCTTTATGATTGTAATTTTTAGTATTGGTTTTCTGATGACTAATTCTTGAGGTGGTTTTCTTACTGATATTTTTGATTTTGGATGTTACTTTTTTGGTAGTGGTTGCTATTGTTGTTTTGATTGTTTTTATTGGTTTTGTGAGTGTACTAATAATATTTCCAGTAAGTGAGGGTTTATTTTGTGGTGATAAGTAAGAAGTGTTGGATATATTGTAGGTGTTTGGTGTTTTACTTAATCCTTCTGGTCTTCTGTTAGTGTATCTTAACCAACATCGACAGTTGGCAACATTTTCTGCTCCACTATACAAGTCTCCAGGATACATTGATTCTTTATGTCCATAAGGTCCATAAATGTCAAAGTAATCTTCAATAGGTACTGGTGCGATAAGTTTGGCTTTGTGCCATGCTCTAGTTTTTCCTTTGCTTCTACCATTCATCCATATTTTATAATTGTATCCTTCGTTTAGGGCGTTGATGAAACTAATGTTGGATTCGTTGGTGTGTACGCTGTCTCTTATGATATTACGTATTCTTGCTTTTGCAGTATCTTGATATTTCTCTTGTAGAACATTTCTTGTTTGTGCTTCACTTAAACCATTATGAATTCCACTTCTGAGTTCAGATTCTATTTTTCTCTCTAATTTAATTGCTTCAGTGTTGATACGATTAGTTAATATTTTAGTGTATCTTTCAGAATTTAGTTCTACAGCACGATTAACATATTTATCATTTTGATGATGTATACGTTTTCTTTCATTTTCCAAAGTTGAAGTCATTAACTTTTCGATAGTAGAATCAATATTTTTAATAGCATTTGCATTTCCATATACTGCATCATCAATTATGGAATTAATAATCTTATCCTGCAAGGAATGTGCATTATGTATGGCTTTGTTCTGATTTTTATACTTGTAGGTTAAGTGAATGTTGTCTTTGATTACATATAGGTCATGTAATCTTTTGAGTTTACGAGCATATTCTAACCTTTGTTGATATGTATACACACTAATACACACTCCATTAATATTTTATGAATTTATGCTTTTAGATTTTCATCTAAATCATTAATCAAATTCTCAAGCTTACCTTCAGCATCCACCGGATCATCACCATACAGCACACTATCCAATGATTGATTATTCATAAACCTTGCATTATAATACTCATCATTTTCATCCATATGTAATTCAAATGATTCACCAAACCTGTTAATAAACTCCCCTAATCTCATTGCACCATTCTGCAATAATTTTATACCTCTCTCAAGTACTTTATCTTCCTCATCAAAGTTACATGGAAGATATTCAACTTTATGATCATCAGAAGCAAACTCATATTTGATAATAGTTTTGTTAATGTAGTTAGCCATTCTTTTTTGAATGTTTCCTACTGTGGATTTACTGTAATTTTTAAGTAGCATTTCAGTACGATTACTTGCAATACCGGATGATTTACTTTCACCTAATCTTTCACGTGGAACCCTATGAATCCTGTAAATTCTATCTGCTACACTTTCAGCTAATGCAAGAAAACTTCCTTCTTTTATCTCCTCACCTATTTTATGAACATTCACATTGATTGGTGCATCACCATCACTTGGAACACATAATACCAATGCAGTTCCAGGTTCATTAGTTACAGTACTGAATTCTTGTTCTAAGTCTCTTTCAAAATCATCCATAGTGTAATCTTCTTTTTCTTCAATACTACCAGTTACAGTAATCACATAATTTGGAATTCCTTTAGATTTGAAATGTCCTTGTTGATATTCAATGATGGCATTGTCTGTGAGGATTGCATCTAATTCACTTAGGTATTTTGGTTTACCGTATACTTTACTTTCATTACTTTTACCATTAAACCAGAGCAATTCATTTGCAAGTGTATCTCTGTTAATGTCTTGTTCGAATATTCCAGTGTTTTTATTTAATCTTTGAGTATTACTTGGGTCATATAGCTTGAAATAGGATTTTTGATTACTTATCTTTTGAACTACACGTTTTTTATCACGACACATACGAAGATATAATGAAGGGATATGATTCACACTTTTAATTACTGGACCTTCACGTAAAATTTCCAATCCTGCAAAACCATAAGTTTCCAGGTCATTTAAAAATGATTCGCATTCTTCGTCAAATTGGAAATCATTCAAGAATTCTTCAAGTTCAACTGGTATTTCCATTCCCTCTTTACTGATAATTTTTTTACCACTGAAAATAGCATCTTCACATTTTACAGTTATACAAATATCATGTAAACCAGAAATATCTCTGAGTTTATCTAATTGAAATGGATTGAAAGGCGGATTTATAACCTCATCACCATATTGCATGTCTTCTTCACTTAATTCTTGACTTTTAACATCATACTCATTAAGAACACTTTTAATCACAGCATCTTTTAAAAATTGATTTGTTACAATTTTAACCATTAATATCTACCTCTTTTTTCTTTTACGTAAAGTTGATTTATGAATTTGAGGATACAATCCTTCATGCAATAAAGTTACACTATCAACACGATCATCATGTGTTGATTCATCATCAACAACTATTTTTTCTGTTGGGAATTTAATTGCTTGTTTAATGAATTTTTTCAACCATTTACCACGAACAAAAAGAATCTTACCTTTATTAATACCTCTTACAGTTCTACTAGCCCTGATGAATTTTGATTTAGGTACTTTAATGAATGTAGGATGATATTCTTTGAATTCATTTTTCCAATATTGTTTCACAATCTTACCCGCTGCTGCAGGTTGTTGTTCAATCCAATTTTCATACTCACTATAACTATCCATCACAGACATCATTTTATTTTCCAGTTTACCTGGTCTTTTTTGCGTACTATCTTGATTATGAATTGCAGCAATTTTTCCTTTAAACACGGTTGATAAACTCCACGCAGTAAAATCAGCATTCTTAGATTCAGTAGCAGCAATATCCCAAGTTATAACTTGTTGAAGAATTTCTTGTTCTGTTAACATTTCATCATATTCATTCTTGGATATTGTATGTGATTCAATTAAATCATAATCAAAAATATCTCCTTCCTGAACTTCATAATCCCAGTTACCCATTTGAAACTGATAATCAGCTTTACTTAACTCTTTTAATGTTTCCAGGTAATCTTTACGATCAATGTATGGATTATGCCAGAAATTCATTTCATAAAATGGATATGGTCCTTTTACGAATTTTTCGTTTAGGTATGATGATCCTTCAGCATCTGCAGGATTACTAATGTAGTATAATGCTAATGGAAAATGAGATAATCCTTGAGTTGGACGAAGTGATCTATTCAAGAATTGTAAGTTTACTTTTACAAACTCAGAAGCCTCATCAACAATGATTTTATGATAAGCACGACTCTTAAACTTCTCCTTATCTTTCTCAAGAAGCATGTAAGAATAGTAGATTTTAGCATTGTTATCTTTATTAATAAAACATCTTTTAGATTGGTTATGTTCGATATTGTCAAATGGTTTTATCCATTCATCAATATAATCTACTATTCCTCCTGTTGCTGTAACATTATCATAAGTACTTCTAAGTATTAAGCAACGATAATTAGGAACTTCATAATGTTGTAGTGCTAGTACTGCTCCTAGTATACTTTTACCACTGTATGCAGATCCACCAATCAATTTTCGTTTAGACCTATCAGCAATAGCATACAACTGTCTTGAGTAAGGTTCAATAGGAATATACTTATTTTCAAAAATAGTTTTTCTGAGAACTTGTCTTTGTGTATCATCAAGCCTTACTTTATTATAATCAACTTTCATTGTTTCTGTTCTTCCAAGAATGCTTCCATATCAAAATCATCATTAACAGATAATAATTCTTCTAGTTCTCTGTCAGTCTTTTTGAAAATATTAATTTCATCTTTCATTGATACTTGATTATCTAAATCAACTTCTAGTTTATCAGTGTATTTGGCTGGTTTACCAAAACAAGTACGAATGTTATAGTTTGCTCTATCTATTACTCCCATTAATGTTGAGATTAATGATAGTCTTGTAGTTAAGGCATACTCTGCATTATTATCCATGATTTCTTTTAATGATGTATCACAATAATCAAGTAAATCTTTAAGAAGATTAATTAATTTCTTATTATTCTTGGTGAAGTCTTCTTCATATTTTTGAATTTCCTTTAATTGCTCATGAGCATCATAAAGCCTAACTCTATCAACCCATTTCCAATCAGCAGAATTATTTTCTAGTGTACGTAATGTTGGAATTTTACTATTTTGAGTTGAATTTACCGAAAGTTTACCTAATTTTTCATGTACTTTTTTTAAACTTCTTTGTCCTGGAGGTAAATATAAGTAGATTTTAAATCTTTCATAAGCTTTAGCTGATTCTCCTTTTTGTCTGTCCCAAGCATCAACCATCATTAACCCTCCTATTATTATAGTATTTTATTGTAGTATGACGAGTAATTCAGGTATTGCTAGGATTATTGTAATAATACAACCGATTATTGCTACTATGAGACTAATGTTTTTGATTGTTGTGTGTATTCCTACAATTTCTAATTTTAGCTCATCAATACTTTTTGTCACGTTTAAATCTATTTCGTGTTGTTTTTCTTCTAATGTGTCGATTTTTTCGTTAATTTCATGAACTTCTGTTTTATAATGATTTAATCGTGCTTTTTTGATTTCATTTTCTTTTTCAAGTGATATGATTCTATGTTCATTAATGCATGTTTCATGATCATCTATCATATAAACATCACATCTCCATTTTTTTATTCAATTTCATCTGATTCATCAGTGCTTTCGTTTTGTTTGTTGATTGTAATAGATGCATCTTTACTTAAGTATCCTACAAGACCAGATACTATTGCTAATGCTATTTGTTCGTAATCATTTATCATTGCACAGATTGCACCGATTATTAAACCGGTTATGAGTATTGTTTTATTATCAAATTCCATTTTTAGATCAACTCCATATTTTTAATTTTTTTGTTAATTTGAACAGTTTTTTAAATAATTTATTAAACACGATTTTCTAAAATACCGTGTTTTTATAAAATAAAATTGAATGAAATAATATGTTTTAGTGTTTTTTGTTGAACGGTTCTGAATATTAAGAAAAATGGTAGGCGAATAATAAAATTGAATGAGACGGGATAAAAAAAATCATATTTTCTAACTTTTTACCTACACATCTTAAATAAAAAGAAGAAGAAGTATAAACCTTGATTAAAACATATATAATATCCTATTTTTTCAAACAATGAAAAAATGGTTATTGTATATTTTCCCTTTTTTTTATAGTATATTTTTAAACTAAAATTTTAATATAATCTCAAATTGGAGATCTATTTTTTTTTAAGGAGGAAAAAGAATGGCAGAGACTTTTAACAATCATTTTTTCCCTAAATTTCATAATATACAAAATGTCCAAGGTTAAAATAGTATTTTTTTTTACATTTATAAACCAGAATATATTCTCTTTTTTTTACAAACGACTAATTTCATAAAGTATTAATCCACATGTTCGACAATAGATTAATTTATGATGAGTATCATAGAGTATCTCCTTGTGTTCATCGCATTCAGGGCATCGCAAACCTGAAACATGTTTATGCTGATACTCATAACTCATCATTAAAATACACAATCCATTTTTTTCACCATATGAAAAAGAATATATAAATGCATTATAATAAGTATATACTCCTCTCTCTTCAATATTAAAAGGTGGAAAAATAGAAAAAAAATTAGAATGTTGATAAAATTATCATGAAATTATATTCAAGACCAAATTTATCATAACATTCTTTTAAATCAGATCCAATACTATATCTCAAAGCATATAATTCATCTTTAAGCATGTTAAATCTAACCCTAAAAATAAATTCAATTCCAATACCAAAATCATATTTTGGTACATGACTATGAAATTTCATTATCTCTTTATGTTTAGGAACTATACTCTGAGAAATATATTCACATTAATCTGTTGTTCATACATCATATTATACCTGCTTTTCTTTTTGCGTATTTGATTCTTTTCAGTTCATCTACCCAGTCACCTATTTTTTCTGGGAAATATACTGTTCCTATTTTATGTGTTTCATTGCTTACAAGTTCACCTGAGTTGATTAATTTTCTTCTTTTTCTTTGGTATTTGGCTTTGTTGTCTTGAGTGGATTTGCTTGCACATTCGCTGCTGCAGTGCATTTTTTTGTTTTCTAATTTTATGAATAGTTTCCCGCAATATTTACATTTGTATAGTGTGAAGCAAGTTTGGAGTGAGCCATCCTTGCATTCATAGCTTGTTTTGAGTAACATTTTTTTCAAATCACTTCTTATTAAAATATTCATTTGTTTTTACTTTACACTATTTTTTCTCATTCTTTATGTTTTTCTAATAGGAAGTCATCTATATGTTCTAATAGATATTCTATACTTACACTTTTAAATACTTTCAAATTAATTTTAACCCTTGTATTTTCCTCATAAAAATAATTTCTTCGTGGATTATAATGTGTTTCTTCAATTAAAAGGTTCAAGTAATCATCAACACGAAAATGATTAAACCTATCAAAAAATGGAATACTCTCCCTACAAGCAACCAATATCTTCTTACGAGTATCCTCACGCACATCACTTTTACCACTAAACTGACAATCAACAAACTTCACTTACAACTCCTCCTCAAATAATTCACAATCAGTCAAACCACCACAAGGATTAACATCCTTACTTTTCTTTTTGCAACATAACTCCCAATACCTAAAATCAGGATCCGTTGGTACACTGACTTTATGTTTGCATTGGCTGCAAACATGCGCTTCTTTTATCATACACTATTCACCTTTTCTTTGAATTCCTTCCATTGCTCTTTTGAAAAAACATAATCAATACATGGTGTTTCTAATGCTATTTTACCATAAAGAGAAGGAAATTCCTTTTCTTCAATAATCCGAACATTAAAATCATCTAACCATTTACCATTATAAACCATAATTCCCATTTACCCTAATGTAACATCTACATTCTCTTTAATCCATTCAACATACTTATCATTGCCTTTGCCGTTTTCCAAATCCTCGATAATCTCAAGCATAACCAACTTAAACTTGGTTAAATCATAACGAAGATTCATAACTTCCTCATGCTGTAAAATCTTATCGTCTTTGTAGAATCTTCCTAATTTCAAACTATACTTTTCCATTGTTAACATCCTCACATAAATAATTCTTTTTTCCAACCTTCTCTTTTAACAAAATCATTCAAAATAGTACACCTAAGATGATTATCCAATTTACAAGGATACTCTTTATTATCAATATCTAAATTTTCACAATTCTTACAATCCTTACTAATCATAATCCACACCTAACTTATCCGCCAATTGTTTCAGAACCATACGGCCAAAAGCTGTTTTTTCATCATGGATAGAAGATTTTACAATAGATTATACATGAGAATTACGTTCCCGTCCTCTCACAACATCCCTATGCAATCCATTTAATTTATTCAAAAAATCTTCAGGTGAGGCCAGTATTTCACCAGTCCATTTATCCTTGATATGAAAATATTCCCCATCTTCCTCAATTAAAACAAACCTGTCTTTCATTCAGAATCCCTCAAATTCTTTTTCGCAGTATGACTGCCAATCCACTCTATCAGACTCTTTTTCTGCATACTCCAATATTTTTTTAAATGTATCTAATTTTTCTATTTCTTGCTCTAATTCTTTAATTCGTTGTTTTAACCACTCTATCTATTATTCATTCCTATTAATTCAAAATCCTCACAAGCATCATCAGACTTAATGCTCCTATGATGAACACTACAACGAGGAGCATGATAAGGATATCCCCAAAGAGGAACATACTCATCTGCATACTTGCATTTCCCACAACTTGGGATTACCTTAAAATCCTTAATACTAATCATCTCCACTCACCTTTACGAACTTTAAACATTCTCTGCTTATTATCAAGTCTATGCTCAGTTTTTAATCGTTTACAACAATACTTCCAATCACGATTGTTCGTAGACATATCCAATTCTTGTAATATTTCCGGAGTTGACAAGTTAGTATTAAAAAACAATTCCAAATACTTTTGGTATCGTTTTTCTCGTAACTCTAATCTTTCCTGAGTAGATGATTCCACAATCCCCATACTTTCTCCTCATTTTTTTTAACTGTCGATACTTTGTCGACATTCATCCAAATAATCTAAGCATTCCAAATCCTGTAAATAACAATCCTTACACGGGCTGTTAAGTATATCCCATTCAATACTATGTAATTCATTATAATCACTCATGATTTAATCTCCATTCTATGATAAAGTACCGCTTTTAAAAAACTAATTCTGCGATTCAGATAATCAACTCTTAATTCCAATTCATTTTTTTCATCAATTAATTCTTTGAGAGTTATTTTAATATGATGCTCTCTTGTATCATCATTCGCTCTACCGTAAAGTTTTTTAAAATCAATATCATCAACATATTTGATATTGAATTTTTTTTGAGAATATTCATCTTTGACATGGAGTAACTTTTTTTCTTTTTGACTTAATTCCTTGATTGCCTTATTCCATTCATCTATGATATCCTCATCAGAAAGTACCCAAATTGGTATGGGACCTAATTGTGGGTTCTCACCAGTGTTTAAATTTTTAAGTCTGTTATCATCGTGAATGCTTTTCATTCTTTTATGAACATTGCTTGTCATCTTAGTTTCCTCCTAATAATGGAATCTTCCATCTTTGTATCTTTCATTGTATTCTTCATTCATTTGTGCGTCTTGAATTGTTATTCCGCAATTTTCACATTCAAATTCCATATATCCATCGGGACATGTTATTCCTACCATTCTTGCTCCACAATTTGGACAAATCATTTTTCTCCCCTCCTTCTTATAACATTGTTATATTAAATCATTGATTGATAATTTTTTAAAATAATAATAATAATAATAATAAAATTTCCTTCTTGAAAAAAATTTCTGGAGAAAAAGTATGACTTTTCATACTTTCATACTTTTCATACTTTTTTCCCAAGAATTTTCGAAGAGTTACACTTGAAACACTTGAAACGTAGCTACTCGCAACAATTAAGTTATCCAAAGTTAACAGTTGCAATCTCCTCACTCTCCAGATAATTTTTCATTTCTTCAAAATTCACATGACTACGAGTACATTCATCCTCTAATTTATTCAAAGGAACATAACCTTTACGAGAATAAATGTCCTTAACCCATTCCAAAACACGTTCTTTATTGGATTGAGATTGTTCAATCATAACTTCCTCTTTTTCCAACTCACAAATACGCTTAGTAATAGATTTTTCCTTGATTTTCAAATCATGCAATTCCTGAATCAACTTATCCTTCTCATCAGACCCATACAAATCCATAGCCAAAAGTTCATTAATTCTGGTTGAAATTTTAGGATATTTCACTTTAGCTTGCTCATACAAATCACAATCAATACTGATTCCAATTTTCTTTTTAGTCGGAGCCAATTAAACCACCTTTAAAAACAGTTGGATCATCAAGTAATGCCATGTTCATTTTTTTCATATACTCTTCAGCTGTGAGTATATGTTTACAAAGATGGCCTCCACGTAGGCATCCTGGACAATCACATAACCATCCATTGTCAAAATCCCATGTAACCAAATATTTCTCATTGGAATCACTAGTGGAAGGGATTTCAAAGATGATTTTTTCATCATCACCGTGCATAATAAGAATAGGAGGAGTCATAAATTTACACTCCTCCTAAGGTGAGATTATTATCTAACCATTCCATGCATTCATTGTAAACTGTTTTATCACTGACGTTTTTGCATCTATCTTCAATACAAGTTCTGACTCTCTCTTCAGTAGGTTCCATTCCACGTTCAAATAATGCATCCATACATTCCTTTAAACGTGGCATTGGTGCTTCCTCTTTAGGAGTAACAGGAATACTTGAAGTAACTGGTTCACTAATTATTGGTTTTCCAATTAATGGTTCGATTTCACCACGAGTTTTAGTACAAACATAAGTGAAATCATCATTAGTAAATCCTTTACCCGTATGAATACAATGGAATTTATAATCCACCATATTATTAATCATCTCAGCAAATTTAGAGGATTCATTCTCTTCTGTGACAATCATATCTTTTTGCCCTATGAAAATCACATTAATCCTTGAATGTAACAATACTTTCCAAATCTTTTTGAAATTCTGAGTCCTGACCAAATAAGTCCTCTGAGATTCTTTACCTTTGGGTAATAACAAATTATTGAAAGTACCCACACCATCAATAATAAGAGTATCAAATCGTGAATCTGTTTCAACATCCTTAATGATACTAATCACACCATTAATAACATCACGATCACTATCCCAATCACATTTCAACCTAGGCAAACCAGTATGATTAGTACAATCAAAATCAATTACCACAGGATTTAACCCCCTGGACTCACAATACAATTGTGCACCAGTAGATTTACCACTACCATCAATACCATAAAATATAGTTTTTAAGAACCTTGGTTTAGACTCATCAATAAATTGCAAAACCATACTTAGAAACCTCCAAGATTAATGAATATGAATAACATTACAACTGCAACACTCATACAACCATACAATAATGAATGAGTGTCCAATACTGGACATTCCATTCTTTTATCTAATCTAGCAGGAGATTTCATTCTTTAACCTCCATTGCCCTAAAAATATCAAGTAAGTGTTTAGGGTCAACCAATCCAAATTCATCACTAATAAATACAATAGACCAGAACTTATTATGTCCTGTTTCAAGGAGTACTTCATAACCGTACTCATTCATATGTTGAATGAAACGGCCTGTTTGACTTTTATACATAGTCAAACATGCTTCACCATGAAAATAATTCCAATTCACACTACGAAATCCTCTTTTAGTGAAGATAGTATTGATCTCACTTTGAAGATCCATCATACTTTCAAGATCTGCATTTTCTTTACAACAATCAAAAGTACATTCATTGCAGAACATACTTTTACAATCAAAAAGCTCATCTGCATTTGATGGGTAAACTTCAGTGTTGGAGTAGATACTCATAAACTAGCCTCCTTAATGTCCCCGAAGACTTCTTTATATGCTTCAAGTTCTGCTTTTTGTTCAACAACATTCATGAAAAATCGTAATTGTTCTTCAGGAGAACGATTACGGAATTTCTCACGTAACAATCCAGCCTTAACAGGCAAATTATCTATTTCCTTAGTCATTTTAACACTTGTCGAATTTGTGAAAGTCATCCTGAAATTGCCGTTTCAAGAATCCTCTCTTGATAATTAATATAAACTTAATACTATATAAACCTTTACACTACACTTAAACTATTCTAAACATATATATACTGCTTCTTACAGATATATTACCATGAACACATAAAAAGGAGATTATGCCAATGTTTAAATATAAATCAAAAGTAGGAAAAGGAAGTAGTAAATTTGATTCAGCAAGGTTGATAATCCCACAACAAGTTAGAAAATTCTTAGAAATTGACCCTGGAGACACTGTTACTTGGGAAGTCAACATAGATGAAACTGGAACTACAGTAACAATAAAAAAAGCTGAATAAACACCACTAACAACCTCACTAAATTTTAAAAATAAATCTTGAAAAATATTTTTGAAATTAGTAAGTATTAAATAATTCTTATTCTCTAATATAATATTGGTTACTAAAATTTTAATCACTTCTGTCGAGGTACTTATTTTTTTGTAGCCAGAGTATGTGGGAGAGGAATTGCCGTTCCTACGACCTCACACACTCTTTTTTTACAAACTTATTTATTTCTTTTTATTTATGTTTAATCTTCATAATCACTGGCATCCATTGATTGCCAACTACTTTTTCCGGAATCTTCATCATATACTCTTTTATATTCTTTCCCATCATCACCAGTTTTTACAGGTTGATCATGAGTATATGCCCAATCCCCATCGGTTTGCTGAGATTCATCCCATTTTTCAACATAACTTTTAGAATCTGATGAACTGCTTTCATGAGAAGATGAATCTTCTTTTACTGGTTCTTCTGTAACATTAGTATTATTTAATGTTGCATTCTTTGTAATGTTAGTTGTATTATTTACATGAGCACTACTATTATTTGTAGTGTTTTGGTTAGTGTATATGAAAGTGGCTCCCATTATTATTACACAAATGATTATTAAAATCAATCCGATTTTTTTAATCTCCATTTTTTCATCCTCTCTTTTTTTTAATGCATTTCATTTATTATTTTTTTGGTGAGAATAGGTTGTTAATTCTTTCTTTATTTTCAACTGGTTTTTTATTTTTATTATAAATTTCAACGAAATAAAATAAATTGTCTTCTCTTGAAAATAGGAATGTAATTCTGAAACCTGAACGTGACCCTTTATTTATTCCTTTGCAACGAAAGTTTTTAACAATGAAAGCAGGGAATTTAACGTTCCTATTTAAACCAGAAATTCTATTACATAATGAAACTGGGAATTGGTTGTCATCTTCAAGTTTTTGAACTAATACTATTTTTAATCTTTCAAAATCTTCTTTTAATGAAGGACATTGGTGTTTACGAATGATTTTGTTAAATTCATTTTCGAAAAGAGGATGGTTATCAAAGGCCCTCACAACATATTCTGGGTCACGGTAAAATACGAATTCATAGTCTAATTCTTCACCATTTTCAGCAACTTTCCAGGGCATGTCTCCATGTGAGTAATCGCTAATTTCCTTTGCACTCATATTTGAAATATTATTGATAGTATCGTTAATAACATTTAATTCATTGTTGTTTAAACATGATATTTCAGGTTCTTTTAAAGATGTGTATTTGTATTTGTTATAATCAATTACTTTTTCAGTGGCCTCTTTAATTTTCCCTTCATTTATTAATTCATCTTTTAGATCTAAGAAATGTGAAGATATGGGACCATTTGGTTTTTTAATATATGTTTCTCCAGTGATTGGTGTTTCATATAATTCATAAAAATTAAAATCAGAAAAGTATAATAATTTATACATTACTGTTCTGCCGACATTATGGTTTAAGCCACATTTACTTATGATGTAATGTATTACTGCTTTAAGTTTTTCAGGGCTATAATTAATATCTTCATTCATGATTTTTCCTCCAATTTTTTTCTCCTTTTTTATGTCAATTAGTATGTTTGTTGAGAGTTAATATAAAACTTTCTATTCATTTTATTTGAAAATTAAAATATTATTGTTCAATATTATAATAAAATTCTTGTTTGTTTGTTCAGTAGTGAAAAATGAAGTACAATGTGTTTGAAAAACTAGTGTTCAACAAAACAATATAAACACTAACCAAACACACAAAAAAAGAACTACATAAACAAATCCTCCAAATCATCACTATTATTCTTCATAGCAGCATTAATTTTCTCATCAATGCGAGCATCAATATTATCAACAATCTCCTGATAATGTTTATTCTGTTCCTTCAAAATAGCATTCTCATTTTCTAACTGGATAACCTCCTCGGGTTTGACTTCTTTAATATCAAAGTCAACAAATAAACAATGCATGTACTTGACATATTTCTCTTTTAATTTTGAAGGGTTGACTTTGAAGTAAGCTTCATCAGTAGGGTTTTGACCTTTTCCCTGCAAAGTATTAATTGTATCTTTATCCAAACCTTCACTTTTCAGCGTGCTTGCGTGGTATCGTCTGAGCATATGACTGGTGAAACGATTATAGTTTCGCACTTTCCCCAATCCTAATGCAGTGTTGATTTCCTTGAAGTAATTGTTGAAGTAATCTTTATTTATATCAAATATGCGAGTATCTGGCTTGAGATGTGCATGATTGTTAAGCAGTTTAACTAAGTGATGTATGATGGCTTCGGTTGCTTCAGGTGTGCAGCAAGTATAAAACCATTTTTTTGTTTTATACCTGTATAAATGAAAGATTGGTACTATATCATCACGGTCTTTTAATTCGTTAAGAACATCATGTATATCAGTTTTATCATGGTATTCACTTGTGGCGTCAATAAAATCTTGTATTGTTAAATGACGGGCTTCTTTTTTAGCGCAGCCTGATGATACCATGAATAATATTAATGCCCGTATCATGGGTTCACTAATGCTTAATGCTTTTTGTAATATTGATTTGGTTGGCAGATCCTTGTATGTGATTGGTGGGTCCAGGTCTTCTGATTGTATTTCAGGTAGTTTGTGAATTTCTATATAGAAGTGTGTGTAGATTGTTCTGATTCTGCTGAAGTGTATTTTTGCGGTTTTTTTACTGTAGTTATCGTAGAGGTATGCTCGGAAGTCTGTTAATCTTTGTTTTAATGTACGGTCTATCCATGGTAAACGGTCTTTTTCTTCGGTTCTTGCTTCTTCAAGTAATTCAGTAAGGGTTAAATCGTTGAATAATGTGTATATTCTTATATGCATTATAAATTTATCGTACTTTAATATGTCCTCATATATTATTTATACACATTTATTTTAAAATAGTTTATGATTTTTCGGAAAAAATAAATATTGATTTGTTTTATTTGTATTGTTTTTTTAAAATTGCCCCTACTTTTTAAATAAAAAATAGAAACCTTTATATACTATGTAGTACAATATAATAAACAAGGAGGTGAGAACATAAATGGAAATGTTAACAATAATATTTCAAATAGTAACATGGTTACTAATGATAATAACCATATTACAAAACAAAAACAAGAGGGATAAATAAATCCCTCACCCTACAATTATAAAGTTTATAATTTTTTTTATTTAAATTTTTACCAAAAAAACAATAGGAGAAAAAAAATAATGTTAACAATACTCGAAATAATAAACATAATATTACTAATCATTTTAGCAATATTAATATACAAAAACCATGAAAACAAACTAATAATCGCACTATTAATAATCGACATAATAATATTTATTTGTGGGATATTAATCCCATAAATACTATTTTTTTAATTACGGGAGGCTTAAAATATATGACTGAATACACTAGTATAAGAATAAGAAAAGAACTTGCAGAGCAAATGCAATTAATTAAAGCTAATAATAATTATAAAAGCATTAATGAACTATTGGAAAACACATTAGATAAAACAGTAAACGAAAACCTTGAAGTAATACAAGAACAACCATTATTTATGGTAGGTGATAAAGCAATAACATGGACAGAACTAAAACAAAGTGAAAATAATGATAGTTGGAGTCAAGGAAACGAAACAGTAACAGTATTATTTAAAGATACCCAAGGAGCATTCCTAAGATTTGAATATAATGATGAAGTAGGAGTAGAATATTTCCACTTCATCTAAACTTATTTTTTTAGGAATTATTTAATAAAAAAAGTAGTAAAAAAAATAAAAAAATTATAAAAAGAATTTTTATAAAATCCCCACACCATAATAATTAATACTTCTACCTAATTGAGCTTTATCCAACACAGTAAATTTACATCTTTTTAAGCCTTTGGTAGGGTCTGCAACAAAATAATCCGTACTATTAGCCCCATAAATAAGTACATAATGACCATAATTATTCTTGTATCCTAAACATGTTGCTGGTTTAGTGTCAATATGTGCAATAACTGGTTTACCCATACTTAATTGTGCTTTAACACTAGACTTATTACGACTAATCTTTTTTAAAGAATACCCTAATTTTTTAGCACCACTCATCATATCAGAAGGAGATGTACCACTACCAATAATAGTATTAACTGCTTTTGCACATTCCTTTTCAGATACATAATCAAACAACATTTGAATAGCCATAGATAATGAAGTTGGACCACAAGTATACGCATTATCCTGATAATCCATCACCAATGGATTATTTGCTGTTGAATTTAATGTCACATAGTTAGGATAACGACCATGTTTCCTAATAAAAATATTCTGAGCTTCAAACAAACCCATATACTCTTTTTTACTTATTTTATGTTTCTTACTAGACATGTCAGTCATTGTTATACTAGACAAATATCCTTTATTCTCTTTAATACCTTCTCTTAATTGACTACTTGCTTTTTTCATTTCATTTTTACTAAATCTAATCATATTCTTTACTCTCCATTTATTTTATTTTTAATGTAATTTCTTTACTAACTGCTCCGTATTCAATGTCCCCACCAAAATTAAAATTAACCACATAATCCCCTGGATTTAAATTAACTTTTAATTTAAACTTCCCATCAGCATCTGTCTTTGCAGTGTATGTTTTACTTACTGCTTTTTCAGTTGTTGTGGTAGTGACAGGAGTGGTTGTTTTTTTAGTTGTAGTTTTAATTGACATTCCTTTCTTAAAACCTGGAAAAGTACTTGCGATTTCTTTAGCTGATTTGCCTTCTGCAATACCAATTCCAGCATTCAACAAGTTAGTTCTAGGCTTATTCCATCCACGAAAACTTGACGGACTAAAATTATCATCATGAGCTCTTGGAAGAAACTTATCAGTTAACACACGATTATAAAAACCAATAACCATTTTAGCATTTCTCTTTTTCAAAACAGAATGAAAATGAGCAGAATAACATTGTTCCTTAAGAGTACCTGCACATAACCCCCCATACAATGTAAAATAAATACCATTCTTTTTAACTTTAGAAATATCATTATAATGTGTTGATGGCCCAATACCTCCAACAGTCACACTATACCCTCTTTTTCTAAGATATCCTGCAATATCATTCATTAACTTCTTATCCTTTGATTTACTGTTAATGTTATCAGTGTTCATGTATATATGAACTCCCGCACCTTCTTTAAGTTCTGAAGTAGTAGTTGTAGTAACATTTTTTGTAGTGGTTATAGTCTCCTCAGGTTTAGTTATATTAATAGAACATAACTTATTACTAAGTGATTCATCTTCAGTTTTAAGTACTGCAGTAATAACTCCTCCTTTTTTAATAGTTGCATTACTCGCAGAGATTATTGTTGCTTTTTGATTAATCCTTGTTCCAATATCAGTATTCGCCAAAGTAATTTTAGTTTCTCCAAGCAAATGAGGATTTTTTTCAATTTTTGAAATTTGAACTTTTATTAATTTTGAATAACCTGGTACTTTCACATACAATTTATCATACACATTTAAATTATCATCTCCTTTTAATTGAGATATATCTTTTAAATCAACTTCAATATTTAACTCAGGGTATCTTTTATCAATCAAAGTGTTTGCACATCTGTTATAGATAACATATTTGTTAGTTTCTGATGTTTGAATTGTTCCTATCTTTGGGAGTATCACAGTAGGGTTTTCACTTTTTGATAGTATTTTACTGTATTCTACTTCTGTGTCTACATCATCACGAATAAATAATTCATTAGCCCTTTTCTCAAAAGGAGCTGCCCAATATGCAGTGACAGTTTCAACAACATTATTATTCTCATCAGTTGATTTTTCAACAATCATAGGAATATTAGCACCTTTCTTAACAACAAGATTATTCCATTCATTAATAATTTTTTGTAAATCCGTACGAGTTATTTCACCAGTTCCTCCAATTTCATTTAAACTCAATACTGGAGCTATTGCTTTATAAGTATCTGCTTCATTGATTTCATGTTCAATATTTTCTGCATTGAAGTTTAGATCAATAACTTTATCATGTTCTCTCCCAGCATGCCCTGGTTGTACAAAATCAAGATATCTATGTATGATATTGCTTTCTGTGTCTTTTTCGTATCTTGTTAAGAAAATATTGCTTGTTTCTTCTTCAATATATCTTAAAAGTCCTAATTTGGTCATCGTACCATTTAATGGAACATTTCCACGACTGCCCATACATGATTCAACAATGCCTATGTTAAAATAATCTCCGAATTGTTCTTCTAGTAATGTTCTGTTAATTGTTTTAGTTTCAGCAGAATATTGTTTAAATAACTCAACATAATTCAGTTCAACAAGTACTTCTTCCAATTCCAATTTTACACTACTTTTATCCCAGTAATCATATTTGATTGAATTACTAATAACATACAAACAAGCGTTTAAACCATTTTTTTCAGGAACCCATACCTTATTACCTATTTTAAACAATTCTCTTATCAGATTAATGTTTATAGTATCAAGAGGATAAGTTATAGTTATCCTCTGTAATTCGCCTATTTCACTAACTTGCGTTATCTCTAATTGCTCTGCATCAAGATATTTTAATGGTTCTTCCTGTTGGTTCAATATTACTATTGTAAAACTCATCTTTTACCATCTCTCAAAAAATCTTACAGATTGTATATTCGCTGTATTATTACAATTGAAACTATACTCTCCCTGTATAACAAAAAAATCACTATTAATGTCGATATTAGGAGTAATGTTTATGTTTACATATTCTTCAGTATTATCAGAATTGTCTTCAAGTATATATGCTTCACGATTGCTACAGTCAACTCGAATTAATTTATTAACAATATTTTCCCCTCGAATAATCAATTCCTGATTACTTTTGTCTTCGGTGATCACTACAGTATTTTCTAATGCAACAACATAAATTTCAGGATTGACTTTTGCAATACTGTTATTCACACCGTATGCATTAGAAATATTCATATTTTTGTTAGTACTAGTCCCAGATGGAACAATTAATTTTATGCGTCCATCATAATCGGCTGAGTTTGAATCCGCATCAATTGCATCTTCAGTAAGGAATTCCCAAACTCTATCAGGATAATGTGAAAATTCAATAGTATTCAAAATAGGTTTATTGAATTTATCACGTTCATTCGCAAATAATCTTCCTATACGTTCTAAGAATTTTGAAGTTTCAGTGATATCACAACCAAAAACACTAAAATCAATTTTAATTTCTTTTTTCTGTATACTACTACGATATGCCACTGTTGAATCTGTTCCATTAACTTCTAAATATTTCACTTCATTTTCAGTACCTGATGGGATTTTAACATCATTAAGAAACATATTATAATATCTTACATCTACACCATTCACCCAGCATTTCACTAATGATTCAGGCACTTCAACGTAATGAAATGTTACTCTAAGATTATTTAATTCAATGTAACTATCATAGTGGAATGCATTCAGTAATGTTAATTCTAATTCAAAATCATCAAGATTACCATCAATGAAATCATCGAAACTAAGACCCCACAAGTCAAATTCCCCACCTAGATTTTGAGAATCGGTTATGGAATTAAAATTAATACTTCTTTGACCAATTTTATTGTTTACAATTAATTTCATTAATAATGCAACTTCAGAATCACAATTAACATCAAAATCAACACTAACTCCTTGAATAACTGCATTATCCGATAATTCTAAACCATCCATATTAAAATTATATGCCCTGATGGGATTTGTACTCTTGTTGCTTGGAACATTTGCAACACAAAAATCATCAATGCTACTTATTTGTTTTATAGGATATGGGAACAGTCCAGGAGCTTCCCGATTCACAATAAACTCTGTTTCCATCAAGCAAGGATAAGTGTATTGTATTTTAAATGCTCTTGAATTTGCTTCAAGATATTCTCCAGTCATAACAATTATCACAGGATATTCAGCATGATAAATAAAATCCACACTTAACTCCTCTTCAACATTAGGCTCACTCACAGATTCAGAGAAATAAGTATAATTTAAATAATCTAAATCTGTAAAATCCTCATATATTTCACTGTTAAAAACACCTAAACGATAATTAGAATTAAATGGATCAAAAAGATTAATATTATCCTCATCAAGCAATAATTTAAATACACTACTTACAGTATATGTTCTCCCATCTCCTAAACGATCTAAAATTTTTTCATCTAACATGATTTTAGAGAAAAAAGGAACTGTTAATTCACTATTTTTAATCTTAATATTATAATTTTTTGTAACATTCTCAAAAACAGTAGTGAATGTATGATTACCAGAAACAGAACAATTGACTCGGAATATGATTTCATCAACAGTTTGTTCTATTAAATTAGGTGTAAACACATAATTATTCCCATCAAATATAATATTATCCTCTTCACTAACTACTGTAACATTGAAAATATCCGGAAAACTAATAATCACTGGAGAATAGTTACTAGTTATTTTCTCTGAAACAACAGATATACTAACATCAGTCTCATCTGAATCATTAATTATTGGTGGATAATCAACATATAATTCAATATAATTATTTAAAACTTTCAAAATATTTTTAGAAGTTGTGTTTGTTGTGGATTCTTTAAAAATGAACGTTTTAGTCCCAGCAGTTTGTAATACAACATTAAAACTAACATTAATAGTTTTAGTGTTTTGAAAATCCCCTTGCCAAGTTACAGTATCATTATTTACATTAAAAACACCATTACCTTTTGTTTTTTCTTTAAAAATAACTCCTTGAGGTAATGTAAAACTAACATTAGAAGTATAAGAAGCAATATTACCCGTTTTACTAGTTAATGAAAGATTAATCTCAGCAGTATCACCAATATATAAATTTTCATTAGAAACCTGCATAGATGAATTAATACCAAAACTAAAATCAGTATATGTAACTTCTACCCATACATCTTTTAATTGTATTTGTGATGGATTTGTACTACTATTTGCAGGGTAATTAATTTTTACTCCAAAATTACCACTATTAATTTTAGATGGAGATAGATTAATATTACTAAAAGTTGTAACGAAACTTTTACTCTTTGTTGGAACAGCATATCCTTTACTACTATAATTTGTAGTTAATAATGAAATTGTAGGTGCTGCAAAAACACCATACGTTCCACCAATACGATTTTTCCGTTGAGTATAACCTACACGAATACGAGTTATTTTTGCATGAGATGGAATATTAAACCCAAAATTTTTAAAACTAATTGTACTAGGTCTATCCCAAGTACCAGTTTTACCTCCAATGAGAGTGTAATTATTATTGCTACTTGTAACTCCACAACTAGCCCAATTATCCTCACTTTTGAGATTATTTAAATTAGTCCATTCACGATAATATTTCTCAGTTTTATATGCTCCTTTTGTTTGGCTAATACTTTGAGCATGTTTTTCAACTGTAACCATTTTATATTACCTCCTGTGCAGGAATATACGTTGCGGTTAACTTAACACCAATGAAATATATTTGCCCTATTTCCCCACTAGTATTTGCAGGGAACTGAACTTTCACATTAACCCCATCATTTAATCCAGCTGCATTTGCGCCTGAATAATTAAAGGTTCCAGAAACATAACTGCCTTTACCTGGAGTTCCACCAGTTTTTGTATGAGCTGAACCTGAACCATCACCACTAATAGTAATTGTTGGAGCACCAATACTTGCATACCCACTACTACTTGTGTATTTAACAAGTTGACTTTTCCAATCAGCTTTTAAATTTTTCACGGTAGCATTAGCTGGAAGGTTAAAATTCACACTTCCGGTTAATGCAGCAGGACGTTTATAACTACCACTACTAGTTGCGATATTGGTACATCTACAATAATTATCATCACAATCACTATACACATCAACCCATTCACGATAAGGTACTGCATTACTTCCACTAGTCATAGTGCCAGTACATTTAGATTGTGTTAATGGAGATTTTATTATGAATGTCTTATTAGCAGTAACCGCTGTATATTGTGAATCTCCTGTGAAAATGTATTGAGAATACACGGTGCAAGGATTCCAGTTCATTTGAATTTTTGATTTTCCTTCACTATCACTTATTCGCGGATAACTTGAAAAAGTAGAATTATCCTGAGAAACTTTTATATTTATGTTTTTATCAGTTAATGGGCGTCCAAGACTGTCTGTAATTATACATGCAGTATACCAGCTTTGATATATATCTCCTGTGATTACATTGATTATTGGAGTGTCTTTAACAATGTTAATGGTTAAATTACTGCTTTGACTAGAATAATACTCCGAGGATTCATTGAACACTGCATAAAAATTATGTTCTTTGATTTCATTAGTTGAATATGTATAATTCGCAATATTATCCACTAGTGATACATTGTCTAATAATACTTCATTATCATAGAAACTAACAGTGCCTTCGATAGGTTGACTAATATCCGTGGATACTGTTGCGGATAATGTGAACTCTTCAACAAAACTAATGTTTGATGAACTATTACTGCTTGTTAATACAGTAAGAGTATTTAATTTTCCAACTGTTATAGTTTCATGTATACTAGTTGAAGAATAATAATTATTTTCAACAGAAGTCACAGTTATATCAATGTCTTTTGCTGACAAAACCGTATAATTCATAACATATTGTCCAAAAGCATCAGTAACTCCATCATAACTATTACCATCAATATTTATTACTAAATCTACTCCTTCCAAAGCATTTCCTTTTTTATCATTCACAAGAAAAGTTAAAGGAATAATATCTCCTATACTATACTGTGCAGATGGATATTGTAAACTAATATAGGGTTCAGATAATTTTATAGTTTTACTTACAATACTTGACTGTGAAGGTAAATACGCAACAGTCTTATTAAAAACTGCTTTAAAATTTAAATTACTTCCATGATCTCTTTTTAACTCATAGGCATTATAATAATCCAAACATTCCCCCTGATCATCAGTGACACTTGAATTTAATAAAACATCACCATTATAAATTTCAATAAACTCACCATTTATAGGAGTACCATCATCACGTAAAAGAGTAGTATTAACAACAACAGTATCTGCAGTATCAATAAGTTCTGGAGAAACATTTAAATCAATACTAGTATTGTAATAAACATAAACATTGACATTTGTACTTGTAGCATCATATTGTAATTCATCATTTGTTTTAACAACAATAACATGTTCTCCACGAATACTACTTGAGTATTCATATTCACAACAACCATCTACTGTTTCACCATATCCTAATAACACATCATTTTCATAGAAAAAAATATTCACATTATCTATGAAATCCCCATCACTATTTGTAAGAGTTGCATTCAAAATCAAACTCTCATCTGGAGCAACACTCCCTTCCGGTGGAGTTAATTCCACCGCAATATATGCAGGTTCACCATTTAATTTTATCTCAAAAACAGGTAACTCAAGGTTATCATGATTAAAAATAATATCAGTTAGAATGGGAGAGCAATTACTACCCTCCATGTGTTCTAACTGATCATCACCATTCATCACATTACCCAGTCCCCGACTATTCTCCGGATAAACTGTATATTTTTTCATATTCCTCTACTCCTTTTTTGTTTACTTTCAATTTTTGATTTAGCTTTTAGATCTTCCAATTGAAAACGAATATTATTTGCTAACTTTTTAACCCATCCATCACTACTGGTAGTTTCATTGATTAATCTTGCAACTTCCTCAGCAGAAACACCTTCCGGCAAATCAATGAATTTATGAATATGTTCAACAGTTACTTTACCTTTAATCTCAACATCACCATCATTAGAGTTGTTATCCACTACAACAGTAGAATCATTTTCAGATTTAATAGCATCAACAAACTCACCAAATGTCAAACCTCTTTGAGCAGGTCCTGCATGACTGGCTGCAGGAGTCCAATTACGCTGATTCATCCAACCAGTAGTATCCATTTTATGACCCGCTACATTTGCCCAGAAGTGACCGTATTGATTCCAATGACCATGAACTTTACTAGCAGACAAACCACAAGCATGAGCAAGAGCAATTAATGCATCACTTGAATCACTACAATTCATTCCTCCATTACGGAATGCTGCTTGCCATGACCCATATTTATCACTGTCATAATAAAATTCATAATGACATTGACTGAATACATCCTCAGCAATCTGTTTAAATGTTCCAAAATCAATGTTTGGTGTTCCATTTTCAAAATCACCAACTTTAAATCCTATACTTGTTGCATATTTACCTATGATTTTAGGACCTTTCATTCTCCATTTATCAGATAATGATTTAATTTTTTGTACGTGTTTTCCAACACCATCAGACCAACCCGCACCTTTGTTAGATGGATCTTCTAAACCAATTGGAATTTTGATATTACCTGATCTTACTAAGTCTGCAACATTAAATTTATTGTTATTAGTAGAGATATATGAGCCAACATTATCCATGGATACTAAAGGATTTCTTCTTATTTCTCCTAATGTCATTGTTTGTGGCATTTGGTATTTTCTTAAAGCATTTGAAATTGCTTTGAATCCATTTGTTCCTGAACGTTTTACTGTTGAAACTCTGCCACTAGCTGGAGCGGGACCCGCACCAAAACCTCCTGGATTTTGAAGTTTACGATAGAATGATCCAATTTTACTACCTAATTTATCAAAGTGTTGACTTGATTGAGTTTTAATTTTAGCCGCAAAACTGATAACATCTCCACTCATTTTTTTCCATGAAGAAATCATTTTACTGTTAGCAGTTTTAGTTTTACTAACCATACTGTTTAACTGAGTTGTAGTGTCCTTTTTAGCAGAGATAAATCCTTGTTTATTATTCAAAACAATACTATTCATGTTAGTTTTAACATTATTAGTCATTTGTTGCATTTTAGTTCCAACAAGAGTAGTAATACTACTCATTTGTGCAGTATCATTTGCTTTAATAGTATCAAATGCAAGTTTATCCTGTGAAACCATGTCTTGAAGACTATTTCCAGTTAGATTAGTAAGGTCTCCATATTGAGTCATGACATTTTGATTCACTGAATCTAATTGACTAGCATCCATTCCCACATTCACGGTTGGAGCATCTAAATCTTGAACAAGACTTGTATCCACATCAAGTGATGGATTTCCAAATTCATCAACGAATGTTTCACCAAATTCCTTAGCAGTTTCACCAGCTGGTTTAATCCAATCAGCGACTCTACCAACCATATTTTTGAATTCAGTTACCACTTTAGTTTGAATAATACCTGGTGAATGTATACCCATAGCACCTAATAAACCATCAACAATGTTTTTACCAATGTTTTTAGCTTTATTAATGAGGTCAGAACCTGCACTCATTATTCTTGAACCAATGTTAATGAATTCAGTGTATACTTTACCAGGTAATTGTTGAACATGACTTATTACTCCAGATACCATGCGAGAAGCAGTACTAATTCCACTGCTTACCCAACTTGCACCGGCACTAATAATTCTACTAGCCACACTTATAAGATATGAATATACTCTTCCAGGTAAACTGGATATTCTGGATATTATTGCACTGACAAAACCTCTAGCAGCACTTATTGCACGTGATACTAAACTTTTTGCAAATGATCCAACACGAGTAATAATAATTGTTAATACAGAGAAGAACATTGATTTAATAACTTCCCATATTTGCCCAAGCATTGCACTTAATGTTATCTGACCACTTAGAAATTGACTAAATATTAATATAATCTGTTGAAGATGATTCCAAACAGTCATGAACACTAATATAATAGTTTGCCATGCAAACTGGAAAGTACCTAATAAAAATTCTCCAATTAATGTGAGTATATCTAAAACAGGTTGAATAGCAGTTAAAACACTAGGAATAATTCCACTTAATAATGAAACAATAGTATTCCAAACTGTACCAAATATTTCTAATACTTTTCCTAATGCTGGAACAATTCCTGGACTACACCCAAGCAATATACAAACAATAGGTTTCAAAGCATCATATATTCCCTGACCAATGCCTACTGCAGTACCGACCAATGATGATAATACACTCCATGCACCTTGCAATACCATAATAGCAAATCTGATAGGAACACTTATACCTTTAAATGCAGCACCTATTGAATCAATGATTATTCTTGTACCATCAACTTTATCTTTAGCAGACTCAGGGAAAATTTGATTCCATATTCCTTTTAACCAATCCACTACTGGTTTTAACGAATCATTTAACCATTTCCAAGCATCACCTATAGCATGAATTGTTGCCTGAACATCTGGATGATTTATAAATGCATCCCATAATCTCCCAATGTTATTTTTAATAGCATCTATCATGGAACCTACATCATCCCACCAGCCAAATGCTTTTCCTAATTCATAAACTGCGAAGATTACAGCACCTATA
>JBJEIL010000107.1:0-7163 GCA_051876995.1 Methanobrevibacter sp.
GTAATCTTTAGAGCTTTCTGTATGAATCTTACATGAATAGATTAAAAAGTTGTATACCTCAAATGATGCTTTTGAATCTATTTTACGGCCAACCATTGTAATTATCTCAGATAAAACATGATGGCTTATTAGAAATGTTTCATCCTTAATAGATTCGAATATTTCACTTGCCCTTTCATAGTTTGAATTAGTTCTTAAGAAGAAAGCGATTAAGAAAGAGCTATCTAGAAAAATCATTTTATTCTCCTCTTTCAATCTTTTTCTTAAGTTCAATCCAGTTAAAAGAAGATTCCTCAGTTGCATATCTTCCTTTCATATCCTCAAAACCTAAAGGAGTAATCTTCTTGATTATAATCTCATCATCTTTAACAGTCCATTCTAACTTGTCAGCTGGTTTTAAATCGAATTTCTTCCTAATTGCTGAGGGAACAGATGTCTGATTTTTACTTGAAATTGTTGTAATAATTGGCATATCTAAAACCTCATTAATTGACAATATTATTTAAATTTAAAAAGTATTTAAAACTAACTAAGAAATTAGAATATTACTTAGGAATATAGGTTTTACTAAGTAATTAGAATACCATCATCCAATAAAACAACAGATAAAAATTAGAGGAAAAAATAAAAATAAAGATTAAATAAAATCAATTACCAATCAGAACCAGAAGAACTAGAACCTCCACTATCTGAGCCACCGGAACTAGATCCCCCACTATCTGAGCCACCAGAATCAGATTCTCCACTATATGGACTACCAGAATCATAGTCAAAATCATCATAGTCAAAATCTGAATAGTCGTCAACAAAGTCATCTTCAGATGGACTTGTATCATGATTATTCTTAGATGATACAGCGCTATTTTTAGAGGAGGTGGAGGTTGATGCAGTTGCATGGAAATTAGTAATATTATTTATTGTATCAATCGCTTTAGTAAATTGAATACTCTGAGCCATCTTCATACATAAATCCTTATTAGATGATGTAACCATTATACAAGCACCATATGTAGTAGCGGCTTCTTTAAGACAAATATATCTAGTTTGATTCTTAGTTTCCATTTTCCATTCAGTAATATTATCCGAAGTTTGATTTACTTTAACGGAGGATTCCACAATATATTGTTTTGCAACACCATAACAAAGAACATTTGTTAAATTATTACACATAAAGTATTGGATAGTCGTATCTTTATCACCAATGTAATGAATGGAATAATCCTCTTGAGTAATATTAAACTCTTCATTAGAAGGTACTAACATGTTAAAATTTTGAAAGCTTCTCTCTTCCAAATCTGCAGGTTTTAAAATAAGATAAGCAGTAACGCAACATGCAAGAATAATAATTAAAATGAAAATAAGTATTGTTTTCTGATTCTTATTCACATCTTCACCCCTTTTTTAAAAAAAAATATACATATACAATATTTAATTTACACAATATTTAAATCTTAATAAAAAGAGGAGTTCCAATGAATCAATAAAATATTAAAAAAAGATTAAAACAAGAAATTAAGAGTAATGAAAAATAATTATTTATTTTCCCTTATAATATGTGCAGGGGAACCTACTGCAATAACATTAGAGGGAATATCTTTAGTTACAATACTGCCTGCACCAATTACAGTATTATCACCAATAGTAACACCAGGCAATATAATTGCATTGGCACCAATCCAGGACCTATTACCTATCCTCACTGGTTTTTTAGTATTGAGGAAAGTATATTCTATTGAATCATCAAAGTTACCTTCATCATCAATATAGGAATAATCTTCATCTTCCAAATCATCATCAACAGGTAATATACGCTCGCAGGTAGATACTGGATGGTCGGCACATATAACCGTAACATTTGTAGCTAACAGAGTATAGTCCCCAATTTCAATTGAATCTGTATCCAAAAATGTACATCCGGCATTAATAAAGGATCCCTTTCCTATTTTAATGTTTGATCCCACATTACAACTAAATGGTAATAGGACCTCTGTTTTCTCGCCGATATGTCCAAATAAGTCATTTAACAATTGGTGTTTTTTGTCAACTTCAGAAGGGTGAAGATTATTTAATTCATAGATTATATTAGATGCACGGGCAAATTTATCAGCCCATTCTGCTTCATGTAATTCAAGAGGTCCTTTAACGGCCCATTTCTTATCATCCATTATACTCCCCCAAATAATGATTATAAAAAAATAGTAAGAAATTAGAAAAAAAGAGAAAATAAGCCATCTATTCGATGACCATTATAGCATCTCCAGCAGAGACTGCATCACCTTTTTCAACATATATCTCTTTTACAACACCATCTTTATCAGCCTGAATATCATTTTCCATTTTCATAGCTTCTAAAACAGCAACTGTTGAACCTTTAGTGACTTTATCTCCAACTTGGACTTTGATATTTAAAACCATACCCTGCATAGGTGAGGTAATTGCCCCTTCAACTGGTGAAAAAGGACGTTGGTCTGAATCCTCAATTTGGAAGTATCCGGTAGGTAAAATTTTAACATCAAACATGTCCCCATCTACTTCAACGCTATATTCTGTTGGAATAACCGTTGTGTTATCGGAAAGTTGTGATTTAGGTTTAAGTTCTTCCTCTTCAGCATCTCCCCTTAAGAATTTAGCGCCTACTTCAGGATACAATGCTAGGGTTAGAACATCCTCAGGTTTTTTGACGATGCCTTCCTCTTCACCTAATTTTTTATACTTTTCAAGTTCCGGTTCAAGTAAATCTGCAGGTCTGCAATCAATAGGTTTCTCATCACCTAATATTTTCCTGTAGATTTTATCATTAACTTTAGCAGGAGGACGTCCATACATTCCCCTCATATAATCTTTAATTTCGTTTGATACCATTTTATATCTTTTACCACCAAGAACATTCATTACAGATTGAATACCTACAATCTGACTAGTAGGTGTTACAAGAGGTGGGTAACCCATATCCTTCCTTGTTCTAGGCATTTCCTCTAATACATCCTGATATCTGTCAAGTGCATTCTGTTCTTTTAATTGGGATACAAGGTTAGATAACATTCCACCAGGGATTTGATATAATAAAACATCAGTATCGATTTGCTCAGCAATAGGATCAAGGATGGATCCGTATTTCTCCCTCATGTCATTGAAATAATCTTTAATAGTATTGAGTAATTTAAGATCTAATTTTGTATCAAATGGAGTTCCTGCAAGTGCTGCTACAATACTTTCTGTAGGTGGTTGGGAAGTTCCCCATGCTAATGGAGATATTGCAGTGTCTAAAATATCGACACCTGCCTCACATGCAGCATAATATGTAACCGGTGCCATTCCACTGGTACAATGACAATGTAAATCTACAAGTAAATCGGTTTCTTCTTTAAGTCTTGAAACGAGCTCATATGCAGATTGTGGAGTGATTAATCCAGCCATATCTTTAATACAAATGGAATCACAGTCAAGTTCCTCAAGTTTTTTAGCGAAATCCACATAGGAGTCAATTGTATGAACAGGACTAATAGTATAACTAATAGTTCCCTGAACATGAGCTCCTTGAGCTTTAGCGACTTTAATAGACTGTTCCATATTACGTACATCATTTAAAGCATCGAAAATCCTAAATATATCAACACCATTTTCATAGGATTTTTCAACAAATGCAGTTACAACATCATCAGGATAATTTTTATAACCTAAAAGATTTTGACCTCTTAAAAGCATTTGGATAGGAGTTTTAGTAGCTTTTTCTTTGATTTGTCTCAATCTTTCCCACGGATCCTCATTTAAGTAACGGATACATGTATCAAATGTAGCTCCTCCCCAAGCTTCTAAAGAAAAATAACCTATTTGATCCAACTCTTCTACAATAGGAATCATATCTCGTGTTCTCATACGAGTTGCTAATAGTGATTGGTGAGCATCCCTTAAAGCGGTCTCAGTAATTTTTGTAGTTTTCATAAAAATACACCATTCCCGTAATAATATTACCTTATTGTTAAAATAAGGATTTAATATCAACATTAAACTAAAATTATATAATAATAAAGTTAATCCAAATTAAAGAAAAATATCTAATCAAATAAATCTATTTAATATATTCATAATCTTTAATTTAAATATAAATTTTTCACTAAATAGTTATATATTGTTTTTTATATTAATAAAACTTAACTATTTTAATCCAATATTAAATTTATAGGACAATCTAGAAAAAATATAAAGTTGTACAAATGAATGAAATATACAAACAATGGGATTATTATAAAATATTTACAGAAGTTTTAAGAATAGTTAAATAGAACTTTAAAAAACAGATAAAAATTAGGTATAACTAAAAACTAAAAGAGTCTTAAGGTTTAAAGGACATCAACTAAAAAAATAAACCCTAAGAATAGACGAAATGAAGATATTCATTAATTTTTAGTTCTAAACAAATAAACTAAAAAAAGCCATTTCTAATTTAAAACAAAGTAAAAAATATCAGAGAAAGTTCAATTTAAAATAAATAAAAAGCTATTTCTAATTTAAAGTAAACTAAAGAATATCATGTAAAGTTCAAATCAAAAACAAGTAAAAATCTGTTTTTAAAAAATAAAGAAATAGATAAAATAAATTATCTATCTATTTTTCCCTCAATGAAGAGATTTGATTTTTCAAATGCCTCATCATCTGTATATTGAACAGGAGGATGTTTCATGAGATAAGATGAAATTGAAGTTAATTGACCTCCAATACCACGTTTTAAAGCTAATTTACAAACACGGACAGCGTCAATTACACATCCTGCAGAATTTGGAGAATCTTCAACACTTAATCTAAGTTCGATATTCATTGGAACATCACCAAATTCCCTACCCTCCATTCTTAAGAAACAAAGTTTATTATCTTTCTGCCATGCAACATAATCACTTGGACCTATGTGAATATCATGAGGGTCAAGTCTTTCTCCAGCAACAGATTGAACAGCCTCAGTTTTAGATTCCCTTTTAGAAGCAAGTCTGTCTCTGTTCAACATATTCATAAAGTCAGTGTTTCCACCGGTGTTTAATTGGTAGGTTCTGTCTAATTTAACACCACGATTTTTGAATAAGTTAGTTAAGGTCCTGTGAGTAATAGTAGCTCCAAGTTGTGCTTTAATATCATCACCAATTGCAGGAATACCTTTTTCTCTGAATTTTGCTTCCCATTCAGGATTACTTACAATAAATACAGGCATACAATTAATGAATGCAATTCCTGCATCTAAACAAGCCTGAGCATAGAATTCAGTAGCTTTCTGAGATCCTACTGGAAGGTAATTTAAAAGCATTTCAGCCCCACTATCTTTTAAGATTTTAACAACATCTTCAAGTTCCGGTTCCTTTTCATCAGATACAACAAAAGTTAAATCCTCTTCAAAATTAGCCATGTGAGGAGCAACACCATCTAACACTTTACCCATTGAAACTTTAACATCAGTTTCAGGAATATCCTTCTGGAAGACTGTTGTACAATTAGGTTTTGCAAATATAGCTTTATCTACTGTTTGGCCAACTTTTCTTTTATCAACATCAAAAGCAGCGACTACCTCTATATCAGATGGTTTATAACCATCAATTTCCCAATGCATTAAACCTATTGAATCTTCTTCATTTTTATCTGCATAATAATGGATTCCTTGGATAAGTGAGCTAGCACAGTTACCAATTCCAACTATAGCAATTTTTATCTTTTCTGTCAAAATAACACCCTATGTTAATAATAAATAAAATGATAAAATTTAGTTTGATTTATTAAATATAATATATCAACAAATAAATAACTATTGATAAGTATATTACATATAGGTTTATATTAAGTTGTTTTTAAACTTTGTTAATAAGATTAAAAAAATCAAAAGGTTAAAAAAATGAAGAAAGTTTTATTTATTACATTCTATTTTAATCAGAAAAATGAGATAGCATCTAAAAGATTAAGAAATCTTGGAAGATATCTGCCCAAATACGGATGGATGCCCATTATAATTACACCAAAGACAAATGGAATAGATGCAGGTATAAATAAAACTGAATTTCCAGATATAGAAATCATTGAAACAGATTATGTTGACATGTTAGATAAATATACAGGTTTTTTAAAGTCAAACAAAAAAACAAATAGCCCTACAAATGATAACAATAATTTAACTGCAAATACTCATACAAACAAACTTACACAAAAGATGATACACATTGCAGGGGAAATATTTGCATATCCTGACGGAATGAAATATTGGTATAAACCGGCAATGGAAGCATCAAAAAAGGTCATCAGTGAAAATGAAATTGACGGAATAATATCCTCCTCATGGCCCATAACCTGTCATCAAATAGCTAAAGACCTGCATCAACAATATAACATCCCATGGATTGCCGATTTAAGGGACCTATGGAATGAAAATCCATATATAAATCATAACTTTATAAGAAGACATTTTGAAATGAAATTAGAGAGGAAAATGTTTAAGGACACAGACATATTAACCGTGACAAGCCCATTATCCAAAAACATATTGCAGTCATTACATCCAGAAAAGGAGATTTATTCAATAGAAAACGGGTATGACATGGAAGAATTTAAGGGTCTTGAAAACATTAAACCGAAAGGTGATAGGTTAAATATTACCTATGCAGGTAAATTATATGAAGGTAAAAGGGATCCCCAAATTCTTTTTAAATCAATAGAAGAATTAAACAATGAGGACAGAATAGACAAAAACAAGATTGCAATTAATTTCTATGGGGATAGTGGAAACATAATGGATATTGCAAAATCATACAACCTTGAGGACATAATCAATATCCACGGATTTATAGACCATGACAAGGTACTTGAAAAGGAAAAGGAAAGCGATATACTTCTTTTAATATCTTGGAATAACCCCAAAGAGGCAATATTCATTCCGGGAAAAGTTTTTGAATACATGGGGCTTCAAAAACCTGTAATATCCATAGGATATAAAGAAGGCTGTTTAAAACATATTATTAACCAAACAAATATAGGATACCATACAGACAATGTTAAGGAATGTAAGGAAGCCTTTCTTGAATATTATAATGAATTTATAAGTAATGGAAAAATAGAATATCCGGGAAACGAGAAGATTAACGAATATACAACAGAAAACATGACAAGGAAATTTGCTAAAATACTGAACAGGA
>JBJEIL010000108.1:0-7153 GCA_051876995.1 Methanobrevibacter sp.
TAATTAAATAAAATGGGTAAATTTTGATTAAATAAGAAGATTTAATGTTTTTAGTTATTTTTTTTAATTAAATAAAATGGGTAAATTTTGATTAAATAAGAAGATTTAATGTTTTTAGTTATTTTTTTTAATTAAATAAAATGGGTAAATTTTGATTAAATAAGAAGATTTAATGTTTTTAGTATTTTAAATTAGATAATATGGGTAAAAAAATGAGTAAATGATTAAATCTATAATAGATTTAATCTTAATCAGTATTGTAATTTTCAGCAAATTCTTTAATGCTTTTTGCAAGTTTTTTACCAATTCCATCAATTTTTTGAAGCTCATTTTCAGATGGAACCCTTAAATCATCACCAAAAGCGTTAACAACTGCTCTTCCACGTCTTCTTCCAAGACGTTTTACACCAATTACAAGAGGTATAATATCCTCTTTAACTCCATAGTAAAGTCTTGCAGATAGTTTATCTAATTCATTAGAGTATGAGAATTTACCTAAAACCTCAAATGTATCTTTAACAAATTTAACAAGTAATGATGCATCTAAAGCACAACGTCTACATGAAGCAGAATATACTTGGTATTTATTTTCTATTTCAAATTCCGTTCTCTCATCAATCCATTCCATAAGTGAAACTGTAGTGGCTTCAGGATTTCCAATATCAGTTACAAATAATCCAAGTGAAGCCATCTTTTCACGAACGGGGTCTTTATTTTTACGTGCTTTAAATGATATTAATGGTAAATCCGGTGTTTGGCTTAATAAGTAAATTAATTCTCCAATATTAATATAATCGTCAACAACATTTGTGTATTCTTTAATCTTGACTGCTGTTTCAACTGAATAATTGGATTTAGCAATAAGTTGACCAAATTCAGTTGTTTTAAGTCCTTCTGGTGTTGGTCTTAATATTCCATTTTCCATTAGGAATTTAAGGGAGGTTTCTATTTCATATTTAAGACTTTCTTCTGCAAAGAATTTCATTGATTCATTTGCAGTCATTTGATAACCATATAATGTTTTTGAAAAGAAATTAAATAATTCTTCAGGGGTTTTGGAAAGTGATGAAGCGACTTGTGCTATTATTTGTTTATAGAATGCATCTTTATTATCAACAAGCTTTGAATTGGTTGGTTCAATTTCACCGTTTACATATTTTTCCTTAAGTAACTCAGATTCATCCATTGTTTTTGCAAGTAGATATGAAAATCCCTCATTGTCATATAATGGTCTTCCAGCCCTTCCTGACATCTGTTCATAATCAAATACAGGTATCTCCTGGGGACCATTTTTAGTCCAACGGGTATAATCACGGATTACGACTGACTTTGAAGGTAGGTTCACACCATACATTAAACTTGGTGTTGCAACAATCATTAAAATATTTCCTGCTCTAAATTCATCTTCGATAATTTCTTTCTGTTCTGGAAATAGTCCTGCATGGTGGAAAACACAACCATTTTTTGCGGCTTCTGCAAGTTTTAAACAGGTACTTGTTGGTCTTGATCCTTTCTTCTCAGGTACTTTAAGTAATTTATCTGCAACTTCTTTAAATTTGGATTTGTCATCTTTTGAGATTTTATTTTTGATTTTATCTGCTACATATTTTGCAAGACTTTCTGTAAATCTTCTTGTTGATACAAATGCAAGAGCTTGAGAGTCTTCATTCATTGCTTTTTCTATAATTTTTACAACAATGTCATTTTTACTTTTAACATTAAACATCTCATTATCAAGAACTGTTTTAACAAGTGGAACAGGTCTATAATCATGTTCTACAACTTTGGCGTCTAACCAATTTTGAATATCCTCCATATTTGAAAGTGTTGCAGAAAGTGCTATAACTCTAAGTGATGGATTAACAATTCTTGCTCTTGTAAGTGCACATTCAATTGTAGGTCCACGTGTATCTTCTCCAATCATATGGAATTCATCCACAACTATAGTATCAATTTCTCTCAATGTATTCCATGAGAAACGGCTAATTGCATCAAAACTTTCAAAAACCATTACAGAAAGATCATTGTATCTTGGAGATTTGCCTACCTTTATTCCAAATTCCTCAAATCTTTTGAATTCCTTAACTTTTTCATTTTGAATAGAAACTAATGGAACTGCATATATTGCTTTTCCACCATTTAAAATTGTTTTTAATAGGCCAAGAACTCCTAAAACTGTTTTACCACTTGCAGTTGGAATAGCTATAATGTAGTTAGAATCATCATCAATATATCCACTTTCAATAACAGCTTTTTGAGCAGGATTAAACTCTTTAATATATGGATATGCAGTTTGAATTATTTCTTTTAAATCATTGTCTAAACTTTCCATATGAATCCATCTTTAATTTATTTCATTATAGGTTTCTAATACTTTTTATATAAAATCTAGGTAAGAGCATTTGAAAAATAATCTTATTTTATATTTTAAAAAGATATTAAATTTTTTGGTTAATTTCATTGTTTTTTCATATTCCTCTCTTTTAGGAAATTAGATTTCAGATTAAGTTAATTTCATTGTTTTTTATATCTTCTCTTTTTTAAGAACTTCAATATTGGAAATATTGGTGTCCGGATATTGGCCGTTTTCATCCTTTTCAACAGCTTTAACCATATCCCAAATTGTAAGGAGTGCTACACTACAACCTGTAATTGCTTCCATTTCAACACCAGTCTGTCCTTTACTATTAACACTTACAATACAATTAATATAGTCTTTATTTGTTTTAAATTCAATTTCAATACCTGTAATGTGTAATGGATGACATAGGGGTATGATTTGAGATGTATTTTTAACTGCTTGAATTCCAGCTATTTGAGCAGTAGTTAAAACATTACCCTTTTTAATTTTTGAATTTTCAATATTTGATATTGTAGTTTCTTTTAGGAAAATATTTCCACTAGCAACCGCTTTTCTAGTTTGTTCAGGTTTTTTCCCTACTTCAACCATATGAACTCCGTCTTCTGTCAAATGTGTAAATTCTTCACCACTACTCATAATATGCCTCTTAAATTTCATTGATTTATATTATATAATTAATAATAATTAATATATTATATATTGAAATTATTCTATTAAAAGTTAAATGATTTAAATTAATTAAAATTCTATAAGAATATTCATTTTTCAATATGTTTAAAAATAGTTAATGGGGATATTTAATGGATTTAAAAGACATTAGGAAAATGTCTGCTGTTGAAAGATATGATGTTGAAATTTCAATGGAAGAATTTCTTTATAATTGTTTAAATATTGATCTTTGTTATAACAAATGTTTAGAATGTGATTCATTTAATAGGAATTGGTCTTGTCCACCATTTAATATTGATGTTTGTGATTTTTGGGCAAAATATGATAAAATACATGTTTATTTAATTAAACTTAATTTTTCTAAGAAACTACAAAGTGAATATATTGATATTTCAGATGTTAGAAAGATTTTTAAAAAGTATAGGACCCTATTAAATAAAGAACTACTTGGGAAGGAAAAGGATTTTAAGAATTCTATGTCTATATCTGGGGGGTGTTCTTTATGTAAAGTCTGTAATCGAGTTGAAGGAAAACCTTGTAATTATCCGAATAAAATGAGACCTGCTATTGATGCTTATGGGGTTGATGTTGGGAAATTATTAGATAAGTATTTTAACATTCAACTTCAATGGGTTTTAGATAATCATCTTCCGGAATATTTGTGTGTGGTTTCTGCAATTGTTTATTAAAATGGGTTTTTTAACTTAAATATCACTGTCTTTAATTAACTGGATCTAGGATTTTTTTACCCAAACTTATATATACACATTATAATATATTACTTAATATATATTTATGTTAGATTATGATATTACAAAAATAATAAGAGGTAATTATTATGAGTGACAATGAACATGGTGGAGACTTTGGTCTTGGAGAACCTAATGATGCTTTTGCCGAATACTTTATTGGACAATCTTATCTGAATCCATTAGTTGGTCCAGACGCTAACTTGTTTTTAGCAAATGTAACCTTTGAACCAGGATGTAGAAATAATTGGCATGTACATCATGCAACAAATGGTGGAGGTCAAATTTTAATATGTGTTGATGGTGAAGGTTGGTATCAGGAGGAAGGTAAACCAGCTCAGGGTTTAAAACCTGGAGATGTAGTTGAAATACCTGCAAATGTTAAACATTGGCATGGTGCTAAAGCTGATTCCTGGTTTTCACATATAGCTATTGAGGTTCCTGGTGAAGACACAAGCAATGAATGGTTAGAAGAAGTCTCTGATGAGGAATATTCTAAATTGTAGATCATCTCTATAAGCCCAGTCAATTTAACGCCCCCTCATTACAAAACCTTAATTATCATTAAATTGGCTGGCCTATTTACTTAATTATTATAAATCAATTTTTTTTAATTTATTCTATTTCATCATAAGGTATTTCCACTTTTGAAAAATTCATAGCTCTGGAGTGGGCATTTGATTCAAACTTATTTTTTAAATCATTATTCGTTAAAATTTTGGAAATAGCTTCTGATATTGTATTGGGATTTTCAGGATCTATTAAAAGACCAACGTCGTCATTGATGATTTCTTTAATTCCACCTACATTACTACCAATGACTGCCTTGCCACATGCAAGTGCTTCTATAAGCACTAGTCCAAAACTTTCACTATGGGAAGGTAGAATAAGCATATCGCAGCTTGGTAGAATATTTTCAACATCTCCCCTTGAACCTACAAAATACACATTATCTAAATCCTTTGCCTGTTCTTTAAGCTTTTTAGCTTCAGGTCCATCACCTACAATTAGAAGATTATATGGAATATTGCTTGACCTTTTAGCATCAATTAAGCTATTTACATTTTTACGTGGAATTAGATTACCGACGAATGCAACAATCGGATAATCATTGTTAAGATTGTAATCCCTTTCAAGTTCCCCTCTAAAATTATAACCATTATCTATCTTAAATTTAGAGATATCTACAGAGTTATGGTGTATTCTAAGTTTAGATTCTAATCCTTTAACATCAATCTTAAGCATATCATCCCTAAGAGCTTTACTTACCGCAAGTACAACGTCCGCATTTTTTAAAACCTTCTTAATTATATGGTGTGAATATGCTTTTTTATTGTATAATTCAAAAATGTCAGATCCATGGGCAGTAACATATGTTTTAATTCCCGTTGATTTCCCGACCTCAACAGCTATAAGACCTGCAGGTACTAGATAATGGCCATGAATAATATCAATGTCCTCTTTTTCAACTAGTTTTTTAAGTTCCTTTTTACCATTGATATAGAATCCTAATCCCCTAAGTCCCGGAATATTTATTCCTTTGGTTCCAATTACATGAATTCCATCAATGTCTTTGATATCTTTATGTGGATAGGTAACTACATATACCTCATGACCTTTTTTGACTAACTCTTTTGCAAGTGAATGTATATGAACACCTACACCACCAATATGTGGTGGAAATTGACCTACCATAGCTATTTTCATTAAAACACCTTTAAATATTTCTAAAATTAATGCTGTTTATAAAATTGTTTTAATATTTATTTATTTTATTTTTTAAAATTAGCTATTTGTTAAAATTATTTTATTTGGAATTTTGTAAAAATATGTGAAAAATAGTTTTTTTAAAGTATTGTTTTGGAATATTAAAGTTATAAAGAATGTATGAAATCTAGTTTTTTGAAAATATTGTTTTAGAATGTTAAGGTTATAAAAAAATGTATTGAATCTAGTTTTTTAAAATATTGTTTCAAATATTTAGGTTCTAATAATTGAGAAGTAGTCTTTAAAAAAGATTATTTTAAAAAATAATCTTAAAAATTAAAGAAAGATAGTTTAAACATTATCAGTTCCATTAACAAAACATGTACTTACTTTCTTAGAATAACAATTTTTACAGTTAATACATTTAGTTTCTGAACTTGTACCTGCTTTCCAATTTACTAGGAAATCTGGTTCTGCTACAAATGGTTTGCTCATTGAGAAGTATTCGATATTTGTTGTATTTAAGACGTTTTCAATACTGTCCTTGTCATTAAATCTTCCGCCTAATATAATAGGAATATTTGTATCACTACTTAACTTGTCTGCATAATCAATGAAAGGATTACTGCCATCACTTGTTGGGAATGTATTACTACGTGAGGTTAACTGTATACTGTCTGCACCATACTCCTCAAGTAATTTGCACATCTCCATACTCTCGTCAAAACCTATTCCACCTTTTCTTCCATCATTAGCATTTAGTTTTATATTAACATGGATATCATAATTCTTTTTAATAACTCTAACGATTTCAAGCATTATTCTCATACGATTGAAGGTGTTTCCACCATATTTGTCTTCCCTTTGATTAAAGTAGGGATTAATAAAATTGCTTAAATAGAAATTATTTCCAATATTGATTTGAATGCCATCAAATCCTGCAAATTCAAACTTTTTAGCAGCTAAGATTACATCTGTCTGGAATCGTCTTATGCCCTCAAAACTTATATCATTTGGTGTGACCTTTTGGTTTAGTCCATCATTATACCAGAAGATTGCTAATTGTCCTAAAATAGGAACATTGTATTTATGTGCTATGTTGGTTATTTCACTATAATCCTTAACGAATCCCTTATAATTTACATTTGAGGAGTATTTTGCAAATCTGTCCCTTGGATCTATGCAGAAGAATTCTGAGTTGATTAATCCCACTCCACTTTTTGCAATATTCTCATATCTATTAAATACGGCTTGATCTAGAATTCCATTTTCACTTTTTTGAGATTCCCACATTCCAGATCTAATTATTCTACTTTGAATATCAAAGTTTCCAAATTTACATTTATCAAATATGTCTTTCATATTATCAGCCAACTATAAAAATTAATATTTAATCTATATATTTAGATATATAAATATGATGATTTTAAAGGTTATTTAATCTATTTTATTTTTAAAATTAGTTTATTATAAAATGGTTGACTTTAAGGTTATTTAATCTGTTTTATTTTTAAAATTAGTTTATTATAAAATGGTTGATTTTAAGGTTATTTGATCTGTTTTATTTTTAAAATTAGTTTATTATAAAATGGTTGATTTTAAGGTTATTTGATCTGTTTTATTTTTAAAATTAGTTTATTATAAAATGGTTGATTTTAAGGTTATT
>JBJEIL010000109.1:0-7081 GCA_051876995.1 Methanobrevibacter sp.
CAAACATATGAATTTGCAAAGGAGGTTTATCCTGACATGTGTTTCTTCCAGCAGGCGGTACCTTTCCCAGGTACGGAATTCTATAATTGGGTCCGGGATAATAATTATCTCATAACCGAGGATTATTCCCATTGGTTGAATGATGAGGGTTATCTCAATTGTTTGGTTGACTATCCCTATGCAAGTCATGAGGAGATTGAAAAAATTAGGGATAATTTAATGAGTAAATACTATTTCTCATTTACATATATTGTTAAAACATTTCTTGCAAATCTTACATGGGAAGAATTTAAACGTAATGTTCGTGGTGGAACTCAATATATTTTATTTAGAATTAAGAAATTCTTCCATAAATCAAGTGAGGAACAATAATTCCTCATTAGCTATTTTTTTAAATTAAATCTATTTAAATATGTCCTTTTATCAAATATGAAATTAAATGGTTTATTCTTTTTAAATTAAGAAAAGCTATAATATTCTGTGTGGAAAATATTATTTTCTAGTCTTAATAAAAATTGGAGTTTTTTTTTAAATTAAGAAGATAAAAAGTTTATTTTTTAAAATAATAAATATTGGAAGTTATTTTCTAAGTATAAATGTTATTTTCTAATTTAAATAAAAATTGAAAGCTTTTAAGTAAAAAGTATTATTTTTTTTCTGATTTTAATAAAAAATATACTCCCTTAAGTAAAACACTATAAGAAAAATTGTAAGTTTTTAATCATAGATAATACTTTAAAATAATAAAAATCAGAAGTTTTTTAATCATAGAAATTGCTTTTTAAAATAAGAAAAATAGAAGTTTTTTAAATTGAAAAACTTTAAAACTTTTAAATACCGTTTATTCTTTCTTATTGTTCTTATCAATAATACTATTTAATTTATAGATATTGTCATTCAGCTCCTCTACTTTTTGAGCTGTTTTGAAACTAAAGTATAGAAGTATAGCTAAAGCAGCTGAAAATATCAAATCAAGACCACGTCTAAAACCTATGTAGTTACTCATAAATGTTGTAAAATCACCTGAAAATGATACAATAATCATTAAAATAAAGAATATGTCCCATAATACTATTAATCCTAAGTGGATTTCATGATTTTTATATTTTCTATGGGCATAATATATTGCAATAATTCCAATTATTATTGCCGCAGGCTGATACAGATGGAAAGGTAGGTTTAGTCCAAAAATAATATCCCTCTTATTATTTATTCTTTAGCTTTTAGGTAATCTAAATCCTTAAACACATCAATAACATTTCCAATTATTAAAATTGCAGGTGTATTTATATTTTTATCTGCAATATTGTCAAGTGTTCCAAATATTACCCTTTCATTAGGAAGTGTTCCACTTTCTATAACACATGCAGGTGTTTTACCGTCACGATATTTCATAATTTCCTGTGTATTTTCTTTAATGTTTCCAATTCCCATGAGAATAATTAGAGTGTCTGCGGTAAAATCCCATTTGACTTGTTTATCTGGTTTTGTTGGGTCTTCATGACCAGTAACAACTGTAAATGATGTTGCAACTGCCCTGTGTGTTATTGGTAATCCAAGTGATGTAGGTGCTCCTACTGCTGAGGTAACTCCAGGAATAACTTCAAAATCAATTCCGGATTTTGCAAGTTCAAGGATTTCCTCTCCCCCACGTCCAAATACAAAAGGATCTCCACCTTTAAGACGTACCACAATAGGGTCTTTACCTTCCTTGTTATTGGATTTGTCTTGGGCCTCTTTAACGATAAGCTCATTGATCTCATCCTGTTTTTTATAATGGGAACCTGCTTTTTTACCTACATAAATTTTCTTAGCAGTATCCGGCGCATAATTTAATATTTCATCATTTGATAAATAGTCATATAAAACTACATCAGCTTTTTTAAGTATTTTTACAGCTTTCACAGTTATTAAATCTGCATCTCCAGGTCCTGCACCTACTAAATACACTACCATGTTATCACATTTTTCTTTAAATAGTCGGAATTTTATTTTTTCATTGTCCTTTATCTTTTTAAGGATTAGCTATTGTCAATCATACCTTTAAATACTTTAAGTCCGTCATCTGAACCTAAAATTTTCTCGCATGCCCTTTCAGGGTGGGGCATCATTGCACAAACAAGTCCTGATTCATCACATACGCCTGTGATTTTTTCAATGGATCCATTTGGATTTTCATCATTAAATTGGAATAATATTTGGTCCTGATCATGTAATAGGTCAATATCCTCTGTATAGAATCTTCCTTCGGCATGAGCTATTGGTATTTGAACTACCTCATCCTTCTTATAGTATGATGTAAATGGACTACGTGTGGTCTTAACCTTAAGCTCTATTGATTGACAATTGAATTTAGGATATTCGTTTGTGATGAAAACTCCTGGAACAAGTCCTATTTCTCCTAGGATTTGAGCACCATTACATATTCCAAGCACTGGTTTTTCCTCTTTAACTAATGCTTTTACTCCGTTAATTACAGGTGTGATTGAAGCTATTGCTCCTGCACGTAAGTAATCTCCATATGAAAATCCCCCTGGAATGACAATACCGTCATAGTCAGTTAAATCCTCATCCTTCCACCAGACGTAATCGGCCTCTGCACCAGCAAGCTCTAATGCATGATGAACATCCCTATCACAGTTTGTTCCGGGAAATCTTATTACTCCTATTTTCATGTTATCCCTCGTATTTACTCTTTAAGTCCGCAGTCTACACTTTCCGGGAAAACAAGGATTTTGTAATTATGGATTACAGGGTTACAAAGTAATCTTTGACACATATCGTCCACTTCAGATTTTACCTCTTCAGTGTTTTCCCCTTCCATCTGGAAAGTAATGATACTTTTGGTTTTAGTGTCTGATACATTATAACCGAGTAGGGAAAGTGAGTTTTCAATAGTTTTTGCTTCAGGATTTAACATTCCTTCTTTAAGATATATTGTTACTTCTATATCATATTTCATTTAAATCACTCATAATATATTTTTATTGGGATAATCTAGAATTACAAATTTTATATTAAATAGTTTAACTAACAACAAGTTTATAAATTCCATTTAGCTTTGTCCTCATCAGTAATTAATCTATTAAAGACTTCCTCATAGGCACTCATAACTTTATCGTCTTGGCCTTTTCTGAATAATTCTTTATCTAACATATCCATGGTATCTGCGTCCCATAATCTACAACTATCTGGACTAATCTCATCACCAAGAATGATTTTACCTTCGGAATCTTTACCAAATTCAATTTTAAAATCAACTAAGATAATGCCAACCTTTTTAAACATGTCTTTCATTATGTCATTGATTTTAAGTGCGGTTTCCTTAATGAAATCAAGTTCCTCCTGACTTGCAAGACCAAGTGCTTTGGAGATGGAATCGTTTATAGCAGGATCATGGAACTCGTCACTTTTATAATCGGTTTGTACAATAGGTGGGTCTAGTGGAGTCTTGTCCTCAAAAGGAAATGTTCTGACTAAACTTCCAGTTGCTATATTACGTACAATGACTTCAAGAGGAATCATGTCAAGTTTTTTAACAACTAAGGTCTTAGGTTTTTGAAGCTCTATTAATTGGGTATCAATACCGTTGTCAGCAAGCACTTCAAAGATTTTAGCAGTAATTATTGAATTATAATAACCTTTCTTATCCATGGTTTCTTTTCTAGCACCGTCACCAGCAGTCATATCGTCACGGAATTCAACAATAACTTTATCAGCTTCATTAGTTTCATAAACGCTTTTAGCCTTTCCTTCATACATTAGTTCAGTCTTTTCAATCATTTTAATCCTCTAATAATTTGATAATATTTAAAGAAAATTAATAATTTTAAATAAATATACAATATTTCTATTTATGATTTTATTATTAATTATATATTTTGTTATTGATTAACAGTAGTCTTTTTAGAAAAACTAATTTTTATATGAAATAAAATTAGATTATAATATAATTAGAAATTATAGGTGGTAACATGAAAACTAAGATTGAAAATGGATTTAAGTTAACAATTCCTTTAAAATATAGGGAAGAATTAGGTATTAAGGAAGATAATTTTGTTATTTGGAATGTTAAAGATGGTAAATTAGAATTAGAGTTTATTGAAGATGATACTATAGATATGCATAGCATAATTAGAAATCAACCTTGGGATGCATCTAAAGAAGAGAACTAATAATTTCAAATTGATTCTAAACATTTTCCACTATTTAATATATTTTTTTCATTGATCTCATTTTATTAATTAAATATGGAAATTATTTGATTCTGGTAGATATGTTTTTTGAATAAATATTCTAAAGTTTCGTATATTACAAATGAATGTCTTAAGCTTTCAGTTTTTTTAAAAATTCAATTGAATAATAACTATTTTTTTAAGTTTTAACTTAAGTGTGGTGTTTTGTTGAAGTATTGGTCCAAAACCATCCATCCATATAAAATGTAAGTATTTTTAATAGAATCTTTTTTATTTTCATATGTACTTAATATTTAAATAGTATTACAACTTAATTATTACAAAATAAGAAATTTTTTTAAAGGTTAGGTTTAAATTTTAATATATAAATTATAAACAACAAATATAACAGTAAGTACGTTTAGAATCTTAAAATATAAAAATCAATTTTATAGATAACTGTGGAATTATATTAAATTTAAATGAAATAAATGTATATAAGTTGATTTTTTTAAGTATTTGTTAAGTAAACTGGAAACTTTAAATTTGGATTTATTAATAGGATTTATTTACAATATAAATTCCTGTGAAAACTTTATGATTATTTATTTAATGGAGTTATAGATTATGTGTGGTATAGTAGGTTGTGTTTTAAGAGATAAAAAAGCAGCACCAATTTTACTAGATTGTATATCTAAACTTGAATACAGGGGATATGATTCAGTAGGTATTGCTACAGAAGACAATAAAATTTATGTTAAAAAGGATAAGGGTAAAATTATTGATGTTAACACTAATCTTGATTTGGGAGATATGGAAGGTCAATGTGGTATTGCACATGTACGTTGGGCAACCCATGGAGATCCAAACCGTGTGAATGCTCATCCACATACTGATGAAGACGGTACAATAGCAGTTGTACATAATGGAATTATTGAAAATTATGCTGAGCTTAAAGAAGAGTTAATTAAGGAAGGCCATACTTTTAAATCCGATACCGATACTGAGGTAATTCCTCATTTACTTAGAAAATTTATGGATGAAGGTTCAAACCTTGAAGATGCCATGGTAAAAACTATTGATAAAATGGTTGGAGCTTATGCTATTGCGGCTATTTCAATTGATGAACCAAATAAGGTAGTTGCCACTAGAAAGGATAGTCCCTTAATTGTAGGTGTAGGTGAAAATGAATTCTTTGTTGCAAGTGATTCTCCAGCTATTTTAAAATATACCAATAATATCATTTATCCTGTAGAAGGGGAAATTGTTACCTTAACAATGGATGGAGTAACAGTTAAGGATACCGAAGGGAACATTTTAGATAAGGAAATCGAAACTATTAACTGGACTCCTGAAATGGCTGAAAAAGAAGGTTATGATTACTTCATGATTAAGGAAATCAATGAGGAGAGTTCAGCTGTTAAAAATACCTTAACTGAAAAGGACAATATCAAAGCTATTGTAGATGAGATCAAGGATGATATAAATAGAATTGTGTTTGTTGCCTGTGGAACATCTTACCATGCCTCCCTTACAGGTAAATACTTAATCGAAACTCTTGCAAATATACCAACGGATGTGATTCTTGCATCAGAGTTTAAATACTCTGCGAACACTTTAAATGAGAATACTCTGGTTGTATTTATTTCACAGTCTGGTGAAACTGCAGATACATTAAAGGCTTTAGATATTGCAAATAAAACAAGTAAAACATTAGCTATTGTAAATGTTGCAGGTTCCTCTGCTACACGTAGAGCCCAATATGTTATTCAAACACAGGCAGGTCCTGAGATAGGTGTGGCCGCTACTAAAACTTATATATCACAGTTAATCTCAATATATTTATTTGCAGGACTTTTAGCAGAAAATGATGAACTTTTAGAAAAACTAGAAATGGTTCCAAAATATATTGATGAGGTATTGGAGGATGCAGAATCTTTAGAGGAAATGTCCAAGAAATATAAATATGCTGATGATTTCTTCTATATTGGAAGGGGATTTGCTTATCCAACAGCTCTTGAAGGTGCACTTAAACTTAAAGAGATTACCTATATCCATGGTGAAGGTTATGCGGCAGGTGAACTTAAACATGGGCCTTTGGCATTAATTGATGAGGGTATTCCTGTAGTTGTAATTTTACCGCCTGGTGATAATTACAGAAAAACCATGAGTAATCTTGAGGAAGTTAAATCAAGGGGTGCAGATGTTATAGCTATTGGTGCCAAAGGTGATGATTCACTTTCAAATAAAGCAGATGATGTTTTCTTAATTGATGGTGATGTTGAGGATATTATAGCTCCACTTGTATATGTAATTCCACTTCAATTAATCTCATATTACATAGCATTGGAAAGGGGCTCAGATCCTGATAAACCTAAGAACTTAGCTAAATGTGTAACTGTAGAATAGATATGTTTTTTAGCTAATTGTGTAGTTGTAAAATCAATATTTCTTTAATACATTTTTGATGTATTATCTTTATTCATCTATTTTTTGTCAATATTTTATTCTATAAATGCCGATGCTTTTTTCAGTTATAATCTTTATAAACTTTTTATTTGGCTAATTTGCTCTTTATCTGATTAAAATAAGTTAAATAATAAATAAATATATTTTTTAATCTTTTGAAATTATTAATTTAATTATCTATTATATTTTATTCTGTTTTAATTGAATTTAAATAATTTTTTCATTTTTTATAAAAATTCAACTATTTTATTTTCTATTTCAGTAAATTATTTATAAGATTTTCAACTAATTTAATATATGTTTTTTAAATAATCTTAAAAAAATATATTTTTATATTGAAAATGTTAATTGTATAATTATTTTTAAATTCAATGACTTTTTGTATAACTATTTTAATGGTTTGAAAAATTTATAATATAATTTCAATTAAATAGTTT
>JBJEIL010000110.1:0-13800 GCA_051876995.1 Methanobrevibacter sp.
CCCAATAGCAGTAGCTTCTGCCAGGATCAAACAGATTTGACAGAATACAAAAAAACTAAAGACTCTTAGTTCGAAGTACACATAAAAGAACATAGACGAGTATACGCATTATAATATAATATTATATATATCACCACATCTACTAAACCAACATCACACCTAACACTTTGCATTAGGTCCTCATTAAAAATCATGCCAATGAAAACATGAATTTAACCATATGTGGAAAAACAGTCATCATCGATTTAATGTAATAAACATTATATCTTAAACCAACGCCAATTACATACAGTTCATACTATACTCAAAGTTTTAACATTAACAAATTTAAATAGAAATTATTGCAATAATAAGAATAATTATTAATAAACTTTTATTAATAAATATTTAAAAAAATTAATAATAATAAACATTTAAATAAACTTATAAACAAATTATAATCAAAATTCATTGAAAAAATTTTTCAAACCCCTAAAAAATAATTATAAATAATAAAAATAAATCTATTATTACTAAAAATATAAAAAGTATTAATAGCCTAGATTAGAGGTAAAAATCCCAAAGCTAAAACTAAATAATATTTAAAGTTTTCGATTAAAATCAAATAAAAAGTACTTTATATACTCCAACATAGAATTAGTATTGGTGATAAATATGAAGTTCGGTATCGAATTCGTCCCACAACAACCTTTGGACGATATTATAAAATTAGTAAAATTAGCTGAAGATGTAGGATTTGACAACGTTTGGATTACAGATCACTACAACAACAAAAATGTATATGCTGCTTTAGCATTAGTAGCAAAAGAAACTTCAACCATTAAACTTGGTCCTGGAGTAACTAATCCATACTTAAGAGCACCTGCTATATCTGCATCTGCTATTGCAACCATTGATGAAATTTCCGATGGAAGAGCTACCTTTGGTATTGGACCTGGAGATAAAGCAACCTTTGAAAGTTTAGGTGTTGAATGGAGTAAACCATTATCCACTATTAAATCAGCAATTGCTGAGATTAGAACCTTAACTGCTGGAGAAGCAACTGAAAGTGGAGCTAAATTAGGTGGAGTAAAAGCTGTACAAGATTCTATTCCTATTTACATGGGTGCACAAGGACCTAAAATGTTAGAAACCTCTGGAGAAATCGCAGACGGTGTATTAATTAACGCATCAAACCCTAAAGATTATGAAGCTGCTATGCCTCAAATTAAAAAAGGACTTGAAACTGCCGGTAAATCTGCTGCAGACTTCGATGTAGGTGCATACACATCTACCTCTATTGGAACTGACTCCGAAGCAGCTAGAAACGCAGCAAAAATCGTTGTAGCATTTATTGCATCAGGTGCTCCTGACTTAGTTATTGAAAGACACGGATTACCTGAAGGATACAACAAAAAATTAGGTGACTTATTAGGTAAAGGTGACTTCGGTGGAGCTATTGGAGCTGTTACTGACGAAGCATTAGATGCATTCGCTGTAGCTGGTTCCCCAGAAGACTTTGTACCAAAAATTGAAAACTTAGCTGAAATGGGAGTAACCCAATACGTAGCTGGTTCACCTGTAGGTAAAGACGTAGAAGAATCTATTAAATTATTAGGAGATGTAATTAACAGTTTCTAAATTTAATTCATTCTTTTTTTCTTTTTTTACTTTTTTTAAAATACTGCTTTTACAATTTAATAACTATCCAAACATTTTTATAAATAACATATCATCTAAAATTAAATCTTATTTTAAACTAATTATTACTAAAATCAGATTATTTAATAAAAATATAAGGCCAATTAGAAGTTAATAAAAAACCCTAAAAGATCTTGTTTTATTTAATCTAAAATTGAATTTAATCCAATTTTCAATCAATTAAAAAAACATTGAAGTTTTAATATTATACCTTTTAGCAATCTTTGAGATTCTTCTTAAAAGATTATTTTGATATGATGTTGGAGGGTAATTATTGTATTTAGAAGTTTTCTTATTAAAGAAAAGATCTTTAGTATCCTCATAATATTCCGGATAATACTCATTAATCAGATTAAAATATTTAACTCTTGAGTCATTTAATCCGTTGCCAAATAAGGACATTGAACCTGGAACAATATAATCAACTCCAATATCCGAAAAAATAGCCATAGTTTTGTTTAACTTATTATCAGAATCTGCTATAAACGGTAAAACAGGCATAAAGGATACACCTACCTTAAAACCATTATTTTTCAAAATCTTAATAGCATTTAATCGTCTTTTAATAGAAGGAGCACTTGATTCAAATATCTTTCTTTGATTTTCATCTAATGTAGAAAAAGAAAAGGAAACATAAACCTTAGTATCTAAGTCAAGGTCATCTGGTAAATTAGTTGATGGCCGGTTAATTTTTTTTAAAATATCAGTATCCCTCAATACCAAATCAGATTTTGTAAGAATATGTACTGGAAAATGAAATCTATTAACTAATTTTAATAAATCACGGGTAAGATATAGTTCACTTTCAATATCCTGATATGGATCCGTTGCAGAACCAAAACAAACAAACCCTTTTTTATTATTTTTAACTAATTTCTTCAACTCGGATTTTGTAAGTTCTATTGCATTAGATTTAACATAATAAGAATCAGTACTACAGGCATATTTACTGCCATTAATATAACAATAACTACAATTAAAAGAGCATCCCAAATATGGATTAATTGTAAAATCTTCAAGAAACAATTTCCTTTCATTATTTCTTTTAGTAAAAATTGATTTTACCTCCCTGGATTTAAAACCATATTTTTTCAATACCTTTGATGTATCATCAAAATAACTAATAATAATAACACTACCAATTTTGCTTAAAATTTAATATTTATTAAATACTAAATAAATTATATAACAATTAATATCTATAAATATATTATTTATTTATAAAAAATATAAAATTTATTTTAACTTATTATTTAAGTGGTTTATATGGAGATTCAACAATTAACTAAAGAAATAAGAGATAATGCTACAGCAAGAGCAAAACCTAAAGTACCTGAACAAGTATCTACCAGTTGGTATAATGAGGATTTATTATATTCAGGCCCTGGTAAAACTATATTTTTAATACTTGCAACTGAGGGATGTAGTTGGGCATTAGGTCCTAGTGGTGGATGTACAATGTGCAGTTATATTAACGATTGTACTTTAGAACCTGTTACAAGTGATAAGATTGTTGAATTATTTAAAAAAGAAATGGAAAAACACCCTTACAAAGAAGATTATAAAAATGGAGATAAAATAGCTATAAAGATTTTTGCATCAGGTAGTTTCTTAAACCCTAAAGAAGTTCCAAAAGAGGCACGTGATGAGATTCTCCAAATATTAAAGGATACTGATGAAATTAGTGAAATTGTCATTGAAACACGTCCACAATATGTAACTGAAGAGGTTATTGATGAAGTATTTAATATTATTGGAGATAAATTATTTGAGATAAGTATGGGTCTTGAAACCTATAATGACCATACAAGATTATACAATATTAATAAAGGTTTTACAAAAGCAGATTTTGAAAAAGCAGTAAACATTATTAAAAAAGCAAGAGAAGAGAAGAACTACAATATTAAGGCAAAGCCTTATATCTTTGTAAAACCGATTCTTTTATCTGAAAAAGAGGCAATAGATGAGGCAATAGAAACTGGAATTTATGCTGAAAGTATTGGTGTTGATAGACTGTCATTTTGTCCTGCAACAATACATGGAGGAACATTAATTGAGAGATTATGGAGAAAAGGATCATATCAACCACCATGGATTTGGTCTACTGTATACATAATCAACACAATAAGAGATGAAGTTTCCATACCTTCCTTAATGGACACATCTGCATTTGGTTCTAGAAGGGGACCATACAATTGTAAAAAATGTAGTAAAGACCTTAAAAATATGATCATAGAATCTAACATTACCCAATCTAAGATTGAATATGATTGCGAATGTAAAAATCAATGGTTAGCAGAGGTTAAAACTGGAGATATCAATAGATCAGAAAATAGAATTAACCACTTACCATTATATTAAATTTATAATTTATAAAACTTATAAAAAAATTAGTAATAATTTTAAATTAATAAAAACAAATAAATAGTTTAAATCATTGAATTTAATCTCATAGATTATAATTTTTAAAAGATTGGAGGAAAAAAATGAAGAATGAAATCATGAGTATTATAGCTTTAATACTTGGGATTATTTTAATTGCCTTTCCAATACTTGGATATATTGGCGTAAATTCAATATGTGGCTTATCTATCCTTTTAATTGCAATATATTTACTTCTAAGTGGAGTAAATGAAGTAGATTATCAATTTGTAAAGAGCATAATTAATACAATAATTGGTTTAATATTATTAATTATAAGTATATTTATATTATTTAATCCGAATTTAATAAGTTCCTTTAATGGAATAATTCCATATCTTGTTGGAATATTCCTAATAATAATTGGATTGATAGGAATAATTAGTGATAGAGAAAGTAAATATGGATTTTATATAGGAATCCTTGGAATAGTACTAGGTCTAATATACTTAATAATTGTATTATTCATGTCAAATCAAATTATTCTTGGTTCAATTGTTGGAATATGGTTAATTATTTGTGGATTATTAAAATTTATAGATAAATATTAATCTTTAAATTTTATAATCTTTCAATAATTATCATATTAATTTTCAAAACAGAAAAAACTCTTTTTAAAACTTTTATAAAATGTTATTTTAATAATTATAAAACTCTTTTTACAAATTAAAATTTAAAAAAGATAGAATTTAAATTAAATTAATAAATTTTATATTATCTTACATCATTAAACTTATCCCTTGCTGCTTTTGTCATGAAATTCTTTTTACCCTTAGGAGAAATTTTATCTAAAAACTCTAAAGCTTCATCCATCTCCTCTACCTTTCTTTTGGAATTTTTATAGGAATTTCTAATTCTTGATTTTGATTTTTCCTCAAATGTTTCCCCCTCGGTTAAGGATAGAATTTCAAATAGCTGATCCACCATGTCGATTTCCTTAGAAGCTTCATAAGCCTCCATTAAAACAGCGGAAACCCCTTTAGTATATAAGCTTCTTAAAGTTTTTAATGTAGAAACATCACCAGGTTTATTACTTACAATCATTATATTCAAACCATAATTATTTAGAATAGCTAAATCTCCACTACGTTGACCTGAAAAAAGTATAGTTGGTGGCTTATTAGATACTTTGCCTATAATTGCACCGTCAACAAACATGTTTCTCATATCTACATCCTCTTGTTTTTTAAAAAAACTATGTTTCTCTTCTACTTTAGGTAATGTTTCCTGAGGTTTTTCAAATAATTGTGACATTTTCAAGGTTGTATCTGGAGATACATTATTTAGATCTATATAAATTCCACCATCCATTAATTTAGAAGCTTTTTTGGCAACATTCAATGCATTGACAGGTGAATTAGCGGAAATGATTACATCAGAACCTTTTACTAAAGCCTCATATGAATCTATAATCTGTACATCAGATTTAATAGCCCTAATATTAGTTTTCTCACTTCTACCTTTAACAACTGTTACTGTTTGAACGCCATTTCTTGAAAGTATATCAGATATTGTTGATGATACCTCACCAAAACCTATAAATCCAACAATCATTTTTAAACCTCCACAACCAATTTTAATCTTAATAAGTTAAATTTCCAATTAATCTCATTAAAGTTTAAGATTATAAAGAAATCAAATCATTAATCTATAAAAACAGATTAAAGTTTAAGATACTCTGATTTAAGTAGAAACATCTCCCCTAAATTTATACCAATTAAATTAGCAGATACCGGACATTTAGCACAGGCAAGATAAAATACATCTTTATCCTCTAAATCCAATTCAGTTAAACCTTCAAAATTTCCAAGACCTTTTGAAATAATAAAATCCGCATTGTCAAAGATTTCTCTAAAATCATCTGAAAATTCCTGATATACCACTCCAACTGTATCTTCACCAGTACTTACTATATCTGCATATTCATCTAAACCTGCACTAAGTGCATCTTCCATACATGCATCATTTACTATTGGTTTCTCCTTAACTGCAAGTGTAATATTCACCCCATAAGATTTAATTTTCCAAAGTAATATCCTATCAAATACAATCTCACCTGCATTATCTACCAAATATAAAACATCATCATGTTTGTTTAATGCTTCATCCAATAAGTCTGTTTGATTAATCTTAAGGTTTTTCTTTAAACTTTCTTTAATTAATGATTCAAAATCAGTATCCAAACTATATGCACCAAAATCAATTATATTTCCTACAATAGCTATCTTTACACATGTCTCCAGTGAATCATCTTTTTTTAAAATATTTTCCACATCATCCATAAAACTTAATGCCATTTCATTAGACTGCTTCTTCTGTAGTTTATAAGGGTCCTCACATCCTGTAAGTTCTTTAATTAATCTGTGAACTTTAGAACCTGTCCAGTTAGAATTAGCACCTCTTTTATATTCCTTTGCCAATAGTTTAAATACCTCGGAGATAATATCTAATTTAAAATCTTCATCATCAGTTATTACATCTAAGGCATCCTTAGATTGACGTAGAAAACAAGGCCCGCATTCATAATTAACTTTAATATTACCACCATAATTTTAATTATGTTATATGGTATATTATTTAAAATATTAAAAGTTTAATAAAATTTGAAAATTAGAGAATAATTAAGAATAAAATTAAATAAAAATAGCTAAATTATATGTATTTATAAAATCTAAGAAAATTAAAGATAATATAGAATTATCCCCCATAAATGATTTGAATGATTTTTATTTCATCACCATCATGAATCTCAGATTCTTCAACTACAATATCTCCATTTTGTTTTGGAACAATTGTTTCAGAAGAAATATTTAAATCATCCAAAAGATTCTGAATTGTATATTTACCGTTTAACTCTCTTTCTTCTTTTTTATCTTTATATATAACAGTATATGACATCTATTAATTTCTCCTTATAGATAATAATTCTAAATTATAATAACAATAGTTAATTTATTTTTCTTTTTATATAATAATTATCAAGTGGATTTCAGTTTAGGAATATTCAAGTAATAGAATAAGTTATTTAAAAACTTAAAAAAAGGTTTAGATTATAAGATAATAATTAAAAAACTAAAAAATATTATAATTGAACCCTATGACCTAATTCTTTTAAAAAAGTACAAACTCTACAAAGTTCATTAGATGACGGCTCACCACAAATGGCACAATCCCCTTGATGAAACTCAGGAGGATAATTCTTCTTTACAAGTGGTTTAAGTTTATCATAACCTTTAATTACAGAATACATCATGGTCGGATGATCTTTAGTTAAGTCTTTTAAAATATTTCCGACTTCCATTCTAAAAGATTCTTGAGCATATGGACATCCTGCAAGATGAATATCCAAACCTTTTGCCAAAGCATACAAACCTACTTCTTTTTCCGGAATTTCCCTTAAAGGTTTAATCTTAGGTGTAAATTTAGGACTTTTAGAAGTGGTAAGAGCACCTAACGAAGATAGGTTATTAATATTACCCTCCAGATAATTCATTAAAACAGCCTGGGATTCATCATCAAGATTATGACCTGTTGCTATTTTATCAGCCCCGAACTCCCTTGCAGTACGATTAATAATCCAACGTCTAAACACACCACAATAAGTACATGACCCTCTATGATTATCGGTTTTCATTATTTCATCTAAATCAATACCAAAACAATCTTTAAATGAGACAACCTTATGTTCAATTCCTAGACGTTTAGCATGGGATATGGCAATGTCTACACCTTCCTTTCTATAACCTTTAATCCCCTCATCAATAGTTACAGCACATAAATCAATAACATGCCTTTCCCTATAACTATTTAAAATATCCAAAGTTACCACACTATCCTTACCACCGGATAATGCAACCATAACTTTATCACCTTTATCAAGTAATTTTTCACGCCTAATTGTTTGTTGAACCTTTTTGTCCACACTTTTAATGAAACAATCAGCACATAAAGATTGGCCTGACTGTTTACGTGTAATTATAACATTAGGATTTCCGCATCTTGTACATACACTCATAATTATCACAAAATTTTTAAATAATTTGATAAATTAAAATGTTTTAATTAAATATAAATTTTTATATGTTTTAGTTTATTATTAAATATAGTTTTAGAAAATTAAACTTTAAAAAAAAAGTTAAAAAAAGACCAATATTAATGCATATCCATTACAAAATCTGCCAATTGATTTAAAGTATTTACTTCATATACCTTAGCACCAGCATCCTCATATAATGATACACAACTATCTGCAATATTCCACTTATTTCTATCTTCCGGATTCAATATAATAACTTTCTTAGAAAGTTTAACCATTTGACGTACTAAATCGGTACTAGCTTGAACACCATTTACCTTAGGACCTGCCCAATCACGACAATCAGATAATATAACAATATAGGTTTTATTAGAAATATCTGCCTGTTTTATAAATGAATTAAAAGCCCTATACATATCTGATGTACCATGTACCATCGCATTTTTAATACGGATATCTTTAACCTTTACAAAGGCATCGAAAAGATAGTTTGATTTTAAAGCTTCAGTGGTTTCAACCGTTTTATTATCAAATTCAAATGTTCTTGAATCTTTAAATGCAGTTTGACATGAATACATTAACATGAAAAACCAACTACTAATCCATTCACATGATCCACTAATGTCATCCAGGAAAAGATGCTGATTTTTATGAGGCCTTGGTTTAGCTTTTACTAAATCTATTGTTGTACCACCATATTTTAGATTAGTCCTAATAGTTCTTCTAATATCAATTTTATTAGTTTTAGCTTGATTTTCACGTCTTGAACGTTTATTAGCAATACGACGTCCTAATTCTTGACATAATTCTAACATACGTGGTTCAAATTGATTAATTTTTGTTAAGTCCTTATTAAGTAATTCAGAATCACGTTCCAAATCATCATCACTTTCATGAAGTGGAGGGGTACCCAAATACTCCTCCATTTCTAATTTGTTTTTAAATTTACTATTTACATGAGCTTTTGGAGCTTTCTTATTCTTAACAACCCTCATTTTATTAGAGCCAGAACGATAATTCCTAGGCATTTTAGTGGATTTCTGCTCTACAGATTTTAAAGATTTCCTCTCTTTAAAGACTTCATCAAATTGCTTATTAAATTTAGGAATATCATATTTATTTTTAACATAAACAGATCTAAGAGCTTGTTTTAAAAGTTCTTTATTATTTGTATCTAATAAATCACAGGTATCCATTGCTGTTTGAGTAGTACGAATACTTACAGCCATACCTTCATCTCTTAAATTATTAGATAATTCAACAATTTGATTTACCTCTATCATAACAATCACATTACAATAAATTCTAAGTTTATTATTTAAAGTATTAAATAAAGAATTACTAGATCAGTTTTCCTATTCTATACTAAAAGTTAAGTAAAAGATCAGTCTTTCAAGACTTCTTTTAATACTCTTTCCTTATCAGATTTATTTTTAACTACTGAACCAATACTCTGTTTAAGTGCTTCATCCTGACTGTCCATATTTAAATTAAGAACGGATCTTACCCAATCAACACTACCCCTTACAGAAGGTTTCTTTAAAAGATTTAATTTTCTAATTCTATGTACCAACTCTACAACCTTAGTAATTAAATCATCATCTGCTTCGGGAACTTTTCTTTTAACAATTCTAACTTCCCTTTCCACAGAGGGATATGAAATATATAAGAATAAACATCTATCTTTTGTTTCATCAAGTAACATTCTTTGAGAGTTTGAGGTTAGAATAACGATTAAATCATTTTTAAGAGGAAATGTTCCTAAATCATTAACAGTGATCTCTTTTTCACCTAAAGCTTGAAGTAAAAAACTTTCTACTTCCTCATCTGCTTTGTCTATCTCATCAATAAGTAAAACTGAATCCTTCTCAGTGGAAAAAGCAGAAAGTAAAGGTCTTTTTATAAAATATTCATCCTGAAATATATCAGTAGAAATATCCTTAGATTTGCCTTTAATAGCTTCCAATTCTAACAATTGTTTTTGATAATTCCATTCACCAACAATCTGTTCAAAGGTTATACCTTCATAACATTGGATTCTGAAGAAGTTTCTACCTAAAGATTTTGCAACGGTTTTTGCAAGTTCAGTTTTTCCAACACCTGGAGGTCCTTCAATTAATATAGGTTTATTTAAAGCCAATGATAAATAAATGGTAGTGGTTATCTCAGAATCTGAGACATAGTTGTTTTCCAATAAACCTTTGTTTATATCGTCAATATTTATATTTTCCATAGAATAACCTTTAATAAAAATAAATTAAATACAACAATAGATGATTTATAATTTCTATTTAATATAATATTATTAAAATAAAATTTTATTAAAATAAAATTTTTAAATAAAATTAAAATTATATTTTATAATAATAATTATATTCTAAATCTTAAAAACTTAATGAAAATTTAAAAGAAAATATTAAGAAATGGATTTAATATTTTAAATCTTAAGCTTAATGAAAACTTGGAAAAATAATCCTATAGAAGCTTAAGAAAAGATATAATTTTAAAAAAAAAAATAATTAAAGGTATAATATGAATAGAAAGACATTGATTAGTGGAATTATTATCTTAATAATTATCATTGCAGGACTTATTGTATTTACAGCTAATAATAATCAAAGTGTAAACAATAATACTGCAAATCTTACAGGTAAAAATACAACTATTAATGGTTACACTTGTATGATACCTGATAATTATCAGAACGGTTGTGTAACTAGTAAAACAGGTTATGATTTATACGGAACTAGTAATGATAGCCTATATATAACGGTTTACAATAATGATGGTGATGGAGATAATATGTATAATAATGATTATGCATACTTTGCAGAGGGAGAAAACAATCAGGATACTGGATTAAGTACTGAAAACACAACAATTAATGGTCACAATATATATTATGTAAGCTTACACTCCAATACAAGAGGAGATTATAGATTAGCATTCTTCTCAGTTAATAATAAAAGAGTTATGATTGAATGGTTAGGTAATAATATAAACCCAGATATTCAAAATATAATCAACAGTTTTTACGCTTTAAATTAATTTAAATAATTTATTAATAAATTTAAAATCAATTAAAATTTTAAAAAAAAGTAAAAAATTCTAAATAAAAGATTAACAAAAGATTAATATTATATTATACATAAAAAATATAATAATAAAATAATAATTAAGGGAATGAAAAATATGGAAAATGAAGACATTATCATAATTATTCTCGTAATTGCAATTATAGCTGTTGCTGGTGCTACAGTATTTGCTATGAACTCCCAAGGAGATATGGAAGTTAATAATACTACTAACAACACAACAAGCAATTTAACCGTTAATAATACAACTAACACTACCCCTAACACAACTAGCAGTTCTAGCGATTCCGGTTCTGTATCAAGTGATAATGGTTACTATAGTACAGATAGTTCTAGTTCAGGTTATGAATCCGGAAGTAGTTACTCAGATTCCGGATCAAGTGATTACAGCCAAGACAGTGGTAGCCAATCTTCTGATTCAGGATATGACCAAGGTCATGGAGATACCTACGACCAACCATATACTGGTTAATTAAATTATTCATTTAGAGTAATCTTACTCTAAATTTTTTAACTATTTTTTAAGATTTTCTTTTTATATACAATGACAACTTTTTTTAACATTTTTAAAAACAATTCTAAATTTTAATGGATTTTCAATACTTAAAAAAAAAATAATTAAAAAATAAGTAATTTTAAGGGTTTATCTGAATAAAGAAATTATCTTTAAATTTAAACTTTAAATAAAAAAAAGTATAGCAATGAGATTTAAATAAAGAAAAAAACATCACCCCAAAATATTGGTAACTATTTAAATTTCAATATATATCCCATATAAGACGATTTAAAATATTTTAAAAATAAGTTATTTTGAACTAAATCAAACATATATAAAAAAAAATAAATAGGAATAAATCAATTAATCTTCATTAAAATTAATTGGTTTATCAAATAATTCGAAGTCCTGAACATACTCCTTTCCAGTAATCATTGCTATTTGAGCCTTCTGTAACTCAGAACCTAAATAAGCTGCATGGTCCATTCTAGAAACCAAACCCTGTTTTACAAGTTCATCATAAATTTCTTTAGGATATTTACCTTCTACAACAATATCCGGAACTGTTTTCTTAAAATGAGTAACAATAATACTTCTATCTTCAAGATTTTCAGCATAATTAACTCTTATTTTAAAACTACCTGCACGGTCAAGTACAAAACGTTTAGATTCCTTAGCGATTATATGTTTAATATTTGATTGATCCTCATACATTTCTTCACCTAATATATCTGCTCTTTGTTTTTTATCTTTAAATCTTAAAAGATTAATTCCTAAATCCTTAGGTATTGAAGACCTATGCTTTGCAAGAAACATCATCTTGCTTGCAATAGCTAACTCATATACACTACCCTCATTTTTACCACTCTCTTCAGGAGTGAATAAAACAGATGCACCTATTTCCATTGCAATACCTGCAAGTAATGCATTGGCTCCAGTTGAATCAGTATCCAATAACTCCGTTACATTTCCTACACCGAAAAATAAGGGATAAGGATTATTTTCCTTAAATTTTTTACATGCAATAAGTGAATCGGTGATACTGCTACTGTTTACAGGATCCAATATTAAATCTGCAATGAAATCAATAGGTTCGTGTTCAGGAGAATATTTACTACAATATCCAATTAACTCATCAATATATTCAAGTCTCTCATCAACTGTATGGGGAACCTTATTTACCGCAAAATTAGTTGGAAGAAGCACAGCTGGAACATTATATTTCTTAAGCAAAGGTACAAGTTCCTTAGCATGACCTAAATCTACACTTAAAACTAAATCAATACCATTTTCAACAGCAACCTTAATTTCATTAGGATTTAAAGTATCTATACTTAAAGGTCTATCTCCAACAATAGGTCTTAAAGTTTTAATTAAATCGGGAATCATATCAGAATTATCTTCACCAGCAGCCATTCCAATATCAATCATATCGGAACCACTTTCAACAAAGTGTTTTGCCTTTTTAATCAAACGTTCCTTTGGAAGGGACGGAGCATTTGCAATCTCGGATAATACCCTAATAGGAAAATCCTCACCTACAGCCAATTTACCTACCAATATATTATTAGGTTTTTTAAGTAATTCCTCCCTTTTTCGAGAATCGTTTTCAAAATCTTTAATAAAATTAAATGCTCTTTTTCTTTTTTCTTCTTCAATTAAACGATCTGCAGGTTTATCAGTAGCAAGATTTAGATTATCTATTAAATCTATAACCATTCCTAAGTCAGCACAATCTGTAGGTCCTTTAAAAGTGGGAATATTCAATTCCTCAGCGATTTTATCGGTAGATCTTCTAATTAAACCTGGAACTAAAATCACATCAACAGTGTCTAATTGATCCCGAATATTATTTTTTATTTCTTTAATAATTTGATTAGGTGTTAAAAAGGCCGCTATTTGAGTATTTGCTTTATGGACAATAACTTCTTTATTTGAATCTTTAACAATATCCAAAATTGCAGGATAGGCTAAATTCCCAGTTATAATGAGTATTTTCATAATATAACCCCTTAATAAATATAATATTATTATTTTAGATTACAAATTATATAACTTTTTTTAAATAAACC
>JBJEIL010000110.1:13900-33934 GCA_051876995.1 Methanobrevibacter sp.
AATGATTTATGAATCTAATTAAAAAAAATAGTAGATTTAAAAAATAAAAATAAAGTTTAAATAAACCAATGATTTATGAATCTAATTAAAAAAAATAGTAGATTTAAAAAATAAAAATAAAGATTATTAAAAATAGGATATTTAAATTTTTAAAAAAAAAAAACGATAGAATTAAAAAAAATAAAAAAATAGCAATTAACTATTTCTTCTAAAGAGGTTGTTAAAGAATCCTTTAATTTTATCTGATGTAGATAAAACCTCCTCAGGATGTACATCGTCATCAGCATGTTCCATAAAGTAATCTTGAGCTGAAAGTAATTCGACACCCCTCATTACTTTTGAATAGTTACCATTAGAGTCTATGTAACGAGCTTTAACATTATCCTGAAGATAGATATTTAAGTCATTTAAAATTCTCTGTTTTATGTTAGGATCATAGATTGGAAATGCAATTTCGACCCTTTTATTCATGTTCCTAGTCATTAAATCTGCACTGGATAAATAAATCTCAGTATTTTCAGGATCTCTGAAACAATAGATTCTTGAATGTTCTAAAAACCTACCTACAATACTAATAACCTCAATATTATCAGTTGAACCCGGAATTCCTGGAACAATACAACAGATACCACGAATAATCATTTTAATTTTTACACCTGCTTGAGAAGCCTCATGTAACTTATCAATCATCTGCCTATCTGTTAAGGAATTCATTTTCATAATAATAGTAGTGGGAACATTCTTATTTGCAAGTTCAATAGACCTATCAATTTTTTTAATTAGATTCTGTTTAAGTGATGTTGGAGCTACCAGGAAATGATCATATTTACCATCCAAATTAGAAATAGCTAAATTCTTAAAGAACAAAACAGCATCCTTTCCAAATTCCTCATCTGCAGTAAGTAATGCATAATCAGTATAGATTTTACAGGTTTTCTCATTATAGTTACCTGTACCCAACTGAGTTATGTAATGGATTTTATTATCTTCATCTTTTCTGACAATAAGACAAATTTTTGAGTGTACCTTATACTTCTCATAACCATAGATAACCTTTGCACCTGCATTTTCTAAGAGCTCAGCATAATAAATATTATGGCTTTCATCAAAACGAGCTTTTAGTTCCATTAAAACTGTAACATTTTTACCATTTTCAATAGCTTCAAGTAGATATTTTATAACCTTTGAATCATTAGCTAAACGATAGATAGTCATTTTAATGGACAATACATTCTCATCATTTGCAGCCTCTTTTAATAATTTTAAAAATATATCAAAAGATTGGTATGGATAATTAAGTAAAATATCCTTATGTTGGACAATATCCATTAAACGATTATTCTTATACAAAGAGTTAAATTTGGATTCATATGGGGGATAGGAAATTTGATCAAATATCTCAGGTTCCACATGTTCAAGTTTATCATAAACATCCCTTACATAAGTCATTTTAAGAGGTGATTGGGATATAAAAACCTGCTCCTTTGTAATGTTTAATTTTTTGATTAAAAATTTTTCCAGATCCTCATCATGGTATCTATAAAATTCAAGTCTAATAGGTGCAAGACGATTCCTCTTTTTAAGGATCTTCTTCATATAACCCCTGTAATCCTCATCCTCATCAGGTTTATTTGTAGACAAGTTTATGTCTGCGTTACGTGTTACACATACAACTGTCTTAAAATCAATTTGATAGGTTGAGAAGATTTCATTAGCATATTCATAGATTAAATCCTCAATCAACATATATCTCATAGAGGATTCTGGTGAGAATACAACATTAGGTAAACTATCAGGTATTGGAATGATACCATAGACCTTATTTTCTTTACCGTCAGTACTTGTCATTGCAATAATAATATTTAATGAATTATTGACTAAATGAGGGAAAGGATGTTGAGGATCTATTATCTGTGGAGACAATACCGGAAATACATAATCAAAGAAATATTTATTATAATAGGTAGTTTCCTTCTCATGTAAATCTGCAAATCTTAACAATTTAATATTATTCTTCTCAACAAGCTTAGTTTCAACCTTATTAAAGATATCATCTTTTCTTTTATATAGTCTCCTAGTTTCTTCATAGATATGATCCAATTGTTCCTGTGGACTCATCCCTGATTTATTATCAATATCATTCTTCTTAACCAAGGTCAAATCGTAAAGTGAACCACACCTTATCATGTAAAATTCATCTAAATTACTAACAAAGATAGAGATAAAATTTAATCTTTCAAATAAAGGAACAGTGTTATCGTCAGCCTCTTCTAAAACTCTTTCATCAAATTTAAGCCAGGATAATTCCCTGTTTTGGGTAAAACTATAATCTCTCATTTTTTTACCTTTTTTTGAATGTTTTTTATTCTTTTTATTCTTCTTTTCATCTTTGGACATTTACATTCCTCTATAAATTATATATAAATAAATTGAATTCAATAGAATTCTGTACGAAATATGACTAATTGATATTCTTTAATCAAAGAATTATTAAATTGATATAATATCATTATAACTAGCCCAGTAAAATAAATTTCCTGATCTAATAATTAATTATCTTGATATTTTTTAAAAACGTTTTCTATAAAGAATCCTTCCCTTACACCGCATTTGCTAACATGTATCTCTTTACAATTAAAATATTGAGTTAAAACTTTAAATATTAACAAACCTGGAACAACAGTATGAATCCTACTCGGTTTTGTATGTAAAATTATATCATAGGTAGACCTATCATTATAAGATAATTCCTCCTCCAAGCTAGGAAGTAGATTAACATCAATAGAATCCTTTTTATCTTTTAAATCCAAATCAATTAAAATATTGTTTATAGCCCTAATACTTCCACCTACACCACACATGCAAGGAATTTCTTTATCATGTTTGATATTAAGTTTTTTGATTTCTTTTAATATTCTCTCCTCAATTTTAATTTTCTCATCTTTACTTGGAACAATCTGGGAAACATATTCATTAAACAGATTTAAAGAACCTATTGGCATACTGTATTCCTCGAGAACATCCCCATGTTCAAATATAATAACCTCAGTACTGCCCCCTCCGGAATCAATCAGAACCCCATCTTTAAGATCATAATCCTGTTGGGCCCCAATATAACTTAATTCTGCCTCATCTTCAGAAGGCAAAATTTGTATTTCGATTCCTGTTTTATCTTTAACATATTTTACTATTTCCTCAGAATTTTTAACATTTCTAATTGAAGCTGTTGTAAATGCAGTAAAATCAGTAATGTTTAAAACATTTAAATCCTTTTGCATTCTTTCTAAAAGATGAACAAGCTTATTAATTGCATGTTTAGGTAACTTATTTTTTTTAACATAAGCAATTAAACCTAAAGTTTCCTTTTCAGAAAAAATTTTCTTAAAATGTTCCTTATTATAAGAATAAACATTCATCCGAACAGTATTTGAACCAATATCTATAACTCCATATAACATTCATACACCTAAAAATTATTTATATATAATATATTATTATATAAGAAAATTTCAATATTTAAAACTTATACTTTTTGTGAATAAAATTTCAACTAATGAGAAATAAATGAAAATTAATCCTAAAAAGCCACAAATCAATTTAATATATATTTCTATAAATTAAAAAAATTTACTAAATAATTATAAAGATAACACACTAACTAAAAAGTGTATAAACATCATACAAAAGATTACTCAAAAAAAAATATTGTTTTCGAAAATATTAAAAAAATTACAATATCTGAAATTCCAAATAAGTATCTAATTAAATAAAATTTCTAAAAACAATTAAATAATTAAAAAAATTTATTAAAAATAAGTTCCCATCATTGAAAAATCATATCATGGCATATGAAAATTGCGGATTATCCCAGCTAAAATTATAGTGGAAAAATTAAGAATTATCCTTTAAACTAAATTATAATTATAGATTAAATACTAAATAAACTAAGAATTAAATTATAAAAACTGAAGTATTAATTAAACAGTAATAATATTTCTGAATAAAAACACATATAAATTCCAATTTTCAAATATTATTTTTATAGAAAGTAAAAAAAATTTAGACACCCAACTTAGAAAGAATTAAAATAAAAAATTTAGAAATTTATATATTTATAACGATTATACATGATAAATCTAAATATTTATATACTTTGAATTTATAATGATTATACATGATAGATATACTAAGTTTATCATGAAAAAAAAATTATTTTTATATCAATTATCTTGTATTAGATAATTTTTATTCAATCATCATAAATAAAATGGAGGAAAGATAATGATTGAAATTCGCTTTCACGGACGTGGAGGTCAAGGTGCTGTAACTGCAGCTGAAATTTTAGCTAAAGCAGCATTTGAAGATGGTAAATATAGTCAAGCATTCCCATCATTTGGTGTAGAAAGAAGGGGTGCACCAGTATCTGCCTTCACAAGAATCGACGAAAAACCAATTGAACTTAGATACCAAATTTATAATCCGGATCATATTTTAGTTCTTGATGATGGATTAGCAAACGTAGTAGACATTTACTCAGGTATTAAGGAAAATAGTGATGTTGTAATCAACACACACAAAGATATCAGCAGTGATAAAATACCTGTACATAAAATAGATGCAACTAAAATTGCATTAGATGTTTTAGGAAGACCAATTGTAAATACAATTATTTTAGGTTACTTTGCTAAAAAATCTGGTGTTGTAAGTATTGAATCATTAGAAAAAGTAATTAAAGATGTTTTCCCAGGTAAAGTTGGAGAAAAAAACGTAAGAGCTGTAAGAGAAGCTTACGAAATGGATTAAATTTAAGGTGATTGAAAATGATGACCTCAGTAGGATGTACTAATAACCAACCTGGAAGTACAGTTAAAAATAAAACAGGTAGTTGGAGAACATTTAAACCAGTATCTGACAGAGAAAAATGTGTTGAATGTTTCAATTGTTACATATTCTGTCCAGAAGGTTGTATTGATACAGAATTTAATATTGATTATGATTATTGTAAAGGCTGCGGCATATGTAAAAATGAATGTCCAGTTAATGCTATTGAAATGGAAATTGATGAATAAAAAAATTAAGGAGAATCATTAATGACTAAAAAAGTTATGACTGCAACAGCTGCAATTTCTAATGCGGTAAAATTAGCAAAACCAGCTGTTATTCCCGTTTATCCTATTACACCAATGACTACAGTAGCTGAATATATTGCAGATTACGTAGCAAATGGTGAACTTGATACTGAATTTATTAGAGTAGAATCAGAACACAGTGCAATGAGTGCTGCTATAGGTGCAAGTAGTACAGGAGTTAGAACATTTACAGCTACTTCATCACAAGGATTAATGTATATGCATGAAGTTTTATTTGCAGCAGCAGGTATGAGAGCGCCTATTGTTATGGGTGACGCAAACAGATCTATCTCAGCACCATTATGTATTATGAATGATCAACAAGATTCAATTGCTCAAAGGGATTCTGGTTGGATGCAAATTTATGCAAAAGATGGACAAGAAGCATTAGACATGACATTAATCTCATATAAAGTTGCAGAGAATGAAAATGTCCTATTACCATCTATGGTATGTATTGATGGATTTATTATTACACACACTAACGAGGCAGTGGATGTTCCGGAACAAGAACAAGTAGATAAATTCCTACCACCATATGTTCCAAAATACTCATACTTAGATCCAGAAGATCCAGTAACAGTCGGAAGCTTCACAGATTCAAACTATTATATTGAAGCAAGGCATGCAATTCAAGTAGCTATGGATAAATCTGAAGAGGTATTTGAAGAGGCATTTAAAGAATTTGAAGAAATATTTGGAAGAAAACACGATTTAATTGAAACCTACAAAACCGAAGATGCAGATATAATATTTGTGAGTTTTGGTTCTGTATGCAGTACAATTAAAGTTATGATTGATGAAATGCGTGAAAAAGGAGAGAAAGTGGGACTTGTAAGAGCAGTTACTTACAGGCCATTCCCTGCTAAAAAAATCCAAGAAGCAATCAAAAATGCTAGTAAAGTAGCAGTTGTTGAGAAGGATATAAGCTTCGGAATCGGTGGAGCTTTATATGAGGATATGAAGTCAACAATGGATTGTGACACTGAAATTTATGATTTCATCATTGGATTAGGTGGTAGAGATATTACTCCAGATACAATCTACGAGATTTTAGAGAAAACTAAAAATCCAACAGAAAAAGTCAATTGGATAGGATTAGAGGAGGATGAGTAAAATGGATATACCTAAAGAAGAACTCTTTGCACCGGGACACAGAGGCTGTGCAGGTTGTGGAGCAGCTATCGGTGCAAGACTTGCACTTAAAGCATCAGGTAAAAACACTGTAGCTATCTGTGCAACTGGATGTCTTGAAGTTATGACTACACCATATCCGGAAACAGCTTGGAGAGTACCATTTGTACATGTTGCATTTGAAAATGCAGGTGCAGTAGCAAGTGGTGTTGAAAGAGCACTTAAAAGCCAGGGAAAAGAAGATACTCATGTTATAGCATTTGGTGGAGATGGAGGAAGTGTAGATATTGGTTTACAATCCATCTCTGGAGCTATGGAAAGAGGACATAACATTACTTACATTTGTTATGATAATGAAGCATACATGAATACTGGTATTCAAAGAAGTGGGGCAACCCCATGGGGTGCATCAACTACTACCTCACCTGCAGGTAGTGAAAGTTTTGGTGAAGATAAACCTAAGAAAAATATGCCTATGATTATGGCTGCCCATGGAATTCCATACATTGCAACTGCTTCAATCGCATATCCTGAGGATTATATGAAAAAAGTTAAAAAAGCAGTTGAAACAAAAGGTCCTGCTTACATCCATTTAAACCAACCATGTACTACTGGTTGGGGATTTGATCCTTCAAAAACAATTGAATTAGGTAGATTAGGTGTAGAAACAGGATTCTGGCCATTATATGAGATTGAAAATGGAGAATTCAAGGTAACCTACAGACCAACAGAAAGAAAACCTGTTGCAGAATACTTAAAAGCTCAAAAAAGATTCAGACACTTAGACGAAGAACATGTCCAAATGATACAAGATTATGTTAACAACCAATGTGAAGAATTAGGAATTTGAGGTGAGAAGATTGCAGAAAATAATAGTACAAAGAGATTTATGTGATGGCTGCAAAGACTGTGAAAGGTCTTGTGAAGCATTACATGGTACTAGTAGAATCAATATTATAGAATTTGATGGTTCTTATTACCCAATCCTTTGTCAACAATGTCAAGACCCTGCTTGTGAAGTTATCTGTCCAACAGGTGCAATGACAAACACTGGAATTGACTCAGACAAATGTATTGCATGTGGTTTATGTAGTCTTGCATGTCCATTCGGATCAATTATAATCTATGATAAAAGTTCAGAAAAATGTAATAGATGTGCAGATCGTCCAGAAGGACCTGCATGTGTACAAGCATGTTCCAAAAGAGCAATATCATTAGTAGATACAGATAAACTTGTTGATAAAAAACGTGAAGAATACATTGCTAAAGTTGCAGGTAAAAGCAACAAACAGAACAAATCCATGTTAAATGTATTAACAAGTGGTAGTAGAATTAGTAAAGCATTTGAGGACTAGGTGATAGAATGAGAGAATTAATATTGGATCCGAAAGAATGTGTTGATTGTGGCAGATGTGAACGCTCATGTCCAAATAATGCAATCCACGTATATGAAGGAGTACCTTTATTCTGTATGCATTGTAGTCCTGATAAAGCACCGTGTCTTTTAAGTTGCCCTGAAGGTGCCATTGAATATCTTGGTGGAGCAATCACCATTAACCAGGAAAGCTGCATTGGCTGCGGAATCTGCAGAGACGCTTGTCCAATAGGCGCAATAAATATGGATAACACACATGCAAAAAAGTGTGATTTGTGTATAAATAAGGATACACAGTATTGTGTTGAAGCATGTCCTACTGGAGCTTTATCAAATAATTCACAAAACTTAATCAATAAGAAACAAGAAAAGGTAGCTAAAGAATTTAACTACTTGAAAAAAATATCAGAAAAACTCCACTGATATTAAAACAAGAATAATTAACTACTTAATTATTCTTTCCTCTATTTTTTTACGGTTTATTATAATAAATATCAAATATTTTTTAAATGATTAAATTTATTTTTTCTAAAAAAGAAAAATTATTATATTAATTTTAATAAAAAACTTAATGAATAATTTTAGAAAATTAAGATAAATTTAATGATTTAATTAATTCTACTTTAGATGATAACATGATTAGTGAAAAAACTATTGAAGATACAGTTTACCAACTATATAAAAAAGCGGCAATAGACTTAAATGAAGATGTTGTTAAATCACTTGAAGATGCATTGGAAAATGAAGAAGATGAACTTGCAAAATTAAACATCAACAATATATTAAAAAATATTGAATTAGCCCATAAAAACCAAATACCAATGTGTCAGGATACGGGTTTAGGAGTGATATTTGTAAAGCTAGGTAATGTTGAAGTGGAAAATTTAAAAGAGGGAATTGAAAAAGGTGTTAGAAAAGCAACTAAAGAAGTTCCACTTAGACCAAACATTGTAGATCCTATAACAAGAGAAAACTCTGGAGATAATACTGGTGTTTATATTCCATATATCTCTATTGAACTTACAGACACTGATTACCTTGAAATTACAGTTCTTCCAAAGGGTTTTGGATCTGAAAACAATAACAAACTTAAAATGGCACTTCCCGCTGAAGGAAAAGAGGGAATTAAAGATTTTGTAGTTGAGTCAGTACTTGCTGCAGGTGGAAAACCTTGCCCACCAATGGTTGTTGGAGTTGGTATCGGTGGTACATCAGACCTCGCAATGAAACTAGCAAAAGAGGCTTTGATTGAAAAAGTAGGCCAACCAAATCCTGACGATGAATTAAATCAGATGGAAAACGAGATTTTAGAAAGAATCAACAAGAATGGTAAAGGTCCAATGGGCCTTGGTGGTAAGACCACAGCTTTAGATGTTAAAATTAAGAAAGCTTCAACACATACTGCAGGTTTACCTATAGGAGTATGTATTCAGTGCTGGGCAAACAGACATGCTACAAGCATATTAAAAGATGAATAACTTATATTCATGTTTCAATATTTTTATTTTATTTAATTAATTCTAATTTTAATTTAAGCCATAAAATTTTATTTTGAATTTTTAATTTTTTATCAATCAATACTGTTTTTATAACTATTTAAAAAAATAGAATAATTTAAGTTAAATTCTATTTTTACACTTAAAATATATGACTCGGGAATATAAGATCCTATTTTAAAAATATTTTTATATTATAATCTCCATCTGCCATCTAAAATAATACTTAACTATTGTTAAATACCTTTTTATGAAAATTTACATATTTAGCAAGAGCCTTTACAATAATTAGTTACAATGATCTTTAAAATTGTATTGGAAAATTAGAAATTATATCTTTAAGATTTAGATAAAAATTATATAAAATTTAATAGATTATTACTAATTTATATTTAAGAATTAAAATTAAAAAAAAATAAAAAAAGAAATCTTTAGATAAAGAATTTCAATAGATTATGAAAATAGGATAAGAAGTGAAAATAATAGGATTTTTATTTACTTTTCCTCATCTAAAGAAAATGGTTCATCCTCATCACGGTGAGGTAAATTATCTGGTCTTTTTAAAGTAACCATAAATATTGTTCTGGAACCAATAGCTACAGCCCTATCAGCAATACGTTCAAGATGTCTTGCAATGAAAATGATTTCAATGAAACATTTTGTATCATAATCTGAATCATCGGAAGCAAGATATTTAACAGCAGAATCTAATATTTTATCAAATAAATCATCAATTTTATCATCATCTTCACTTAACTGTGAAGCTAAATCCACATTAGCATCTAAAAATGCATGAATAGCTTTTTGAATCATTAATTGAACATAGTCCGCCATATATGATAGATTTTTAAATAATTCCTCAGGAACTTCAAAATCTTGTAAAGTTGCTATAGCCTCAGCGATATTAGCATCAAGATAACCCATTCTCTTAATGTGACTTATTACCCTAACAGTAGATTGAACATACAATAAATCACTTGCAACAGGTTGTTCAGAAGCTAAAAATTTAATACATTGCCTTTCTAAATCAAATACTTCTAAGTCTATTTCTTCACTATTAGCAAGTATTTCAGTTTTAATATTTTCATTATAATCTTCTAACAATTCTCTTGTTAAATTTGTGTTATCCAAAGTTAATTGGCCTATCTTTTTTGTTTCGCTTTGGATTTCTTTAAATCTTTCTTCAAAGTTTATTGAAGGAAAATCTTTAATTTCATAATTTTCAGCCATTATTTAACCCCATTTTTAATAATATATTATAAATTAATTTGTAATTAAGATATTAATAATCTTATTAATCTAACCAAATCTTCCTGTAATATATTCTTTGGTTTGTTCTTCTTTAGGATTAATAAATAAGTCCTCAGTAGGTCCATTCTCTACAATAACACCATTTAAGAAAAATTGAGTATAATCTGAAACCCTTGTTGCTTGTTGCATATTGTGAGTTACAATAACAATTGTATAATCTTTCTTAAGTTCTGTCATTAAATCTTCGATTTTAAGAGTGGAAATTGGATCAAGTGCAGAACAAGGTTCATCCATAAGAATTACTTCTGGTTCAATTGCAATGGTTCTTGCAATACATAATCTTTGTTGTTGTCCACCAGATAAACCAAGAGCAGATTCATCTAATTTATCTTTTACTTCATCATAGATTGCTGCACCTTTAAGAGATTCAATAACCTTTTCCTTAATAAAGTCCTCGTCTTCTATACCATGAATCCTAAGACCATATGCAACATTTTCAAATATTGTTTTTGGAAATGGGTTAGCTTTCTGAAATACCATTCCAACTCTTTTTCTTAAATCAACAACATTTACATTATCATCATAGATTTCTTGACCATCCAAGTATACATCTCCATCATGATGAAATGTAGGAATTAAATCATTCATTCTGTTTAATGTTCTAAGGAAAGTAGATTTACCACAACCGGAAGGACCAATAAGTGCGGTAACTGCATTTTCTGGAACATTCATATTAATATTATGAAGGATGTGTGCTTCATCAAAGTACACATTTAAATTATTAACTGTAAATTTATCCGCCATTTTAACGTTCTCCCATCATTTTTGCTTGATATCTGTTTACTAAGTAATTGGTTAATAAAGTAATTATTAAAATAATAAATACTAAAACTGCTGCAGTACCATATGCATTTTGTAATGAAACACCTTCAGTTGCAAGAACATACAAATGTAATGGTAATGGTCTACCTGGATCCATAATGGATATAGGAGTGGTTACTGCAGAACCTACACAGAACATTACTGCTGCTGCTTCTGAAATAGCACGAGTTAAACCTAAAATAATACCAGTAATAATACCAGGTAATGCTGCAGGTAAAACAACACCAGTAATAGTTTGCCATTTAGTTGCACCTAAACCTAAACTACCTTCTTTGTATAAACTTGGAACAGAGGATACAGTTACTTCTGCAACTTGGAAAATAGTTGGAAGTGCCATGAATGCCAATATAATACCACCACAAAGGACAGAATATCCTAAGTTTAATGTAATAACTAATAATTGTAAACCAAATAAACCAAAAATAATTGATGGTATGGATGCCAAGGTTTGAGCCCCAAATCTAATAACCTTTTTAATCTTTTCATTTTTAGCATATTCTGAAATATAAATTGCAGCCCCAACTGCAAGAGGACTTGCAATAATAAGTGCAATTGCTGTTACATATAAACTTGAGATAATCATTGGAAAGATTCCACCAGACCTACCTGAATCAATAGGATCTGAAGTTAAGAATGTCCAGTTTACAGCAGGTAAACCTTCAATTAAAATGTATCCAATAATAACAACTAAAATCAAGATTGTAACTAATCCTGATAATAAGAAAATACCGTTCATAATTTTTTGGGTAGTCAAGGAAGACATTTTATGACTGGACTTATCGATTTCTTCTTGAACACTATTCATAAAGTTCCTCCTCCAACATCCATTTTATATTTACTTTGTATGTAATTTGTAATGATTAATAAAATCATGATTATAATAAATAATACTACACCAGTTGCAAATAAAGCATTGTAATGAAGACCAGTAGCATAACCCATTTCTAATGCAATGTTAGAAGTTAAGGTTCTTACTGGAGAAAATATTGAGTTTGGAATTTGACTTACATTACCTGCAACCATAATTACTGCTAAAGTTTCACCGATTGCTCTACCCATACCTAAAATAATACCTGTTACAATACCCGGTAAAGCAGCAGGGAAAACAATTTTTCTAATTGTTTGCCAATTTGTTGCACCTAATCCATATGAGGCATACCTATATTCATTTGGAACAGCTTCAAGTGCATCCTGTGAAACAGATATAATTGTTGGTAAAATCATAATTGCAAGAATAATACCTGCACAGAATATGCTGAATCCAGTACCTCCGAACCATGATCTGAATAATGGAACTAATACAGTTAAACCAAAGAAACCATATACTACAGATGGAATACCTGCTAAAGTTTCAATAACTGGTTTTAATGATTTAGCAACTTTTGTATTAGCTACTTCTGCCATATATATAGAACATAATAAGGATAATGGAACAGCTAAAAGTAATGCAAAGAAAGTTACACATAAAGAACCAACAATCATTGGCAATACACCAAACACATTCTTAGTTGGATCCCATTTAAGACCAAATAAGAATTTGAAGAATCCATAATCTGCAAAAGCTGGCCATCCTTCAATAAAAATAAAAGCCATTATAAGAAAGATTATGAATATAGAGAACAAAGCAGCAACTAATAATATTGCTCGAATTCCAGTTTCTTCTGAATTTTGATTAGCCATATTTAACCTCTCTTTTAAAATCTAATCTGTAATTAGATTATTAAAAAATCTTTAAGCTATGTAAGAATTAAAATATAAAAAAATAAGCAATATAATAATAGTTTATTTGAAAAAAATATAAAAATTAAAAATCTATAAAAAATTATAGATTAAATTAACTGCCAAAAATTTCTTAAACCTGACAGTTAATTGTTTAATAAACATTATTAAATGCTAATACTTTTAACTATCTATTGAGATGAATTAGTATTGTTACTAGCTTGAACAATTTTTTCATCTTTAAGAACTTTTTGACCTTCGCTACTGTTTACGAAGTTAAGGAAATCCTGAGTAGCTTGGTTTGGAGTACCTTTAACTAAGAATAAGAATGGTCTTTGTAATTTGTATGAACCATCTGCAATAGTGTCATCTGAAGGTGCTACTCCATCAATTTTAAGAGCTTTAACATCTGAAGACATATGTGCATAGGATACAAATCCAATAGCATTTTCATCAGTTTTTACAGATTGTTTTACAGCTTCAGTTGAAGATTGAACTACAGCGTCAGATTTAATTTTAGTATCTTTACCCATTACAATGGATTCAAATGCATCTAAAGTTCCAGAACCATCTTCACGACGAATTACATTAATTTTACCGTCTGAACCACCAACTTCTTTCCAGTTAGTAATTTTTCCAGAGAAGATATCCTTTAATTGTTCTGATGTTACTCCATCAACACTGTTTTTGGTGTTAACAGCAATAACAATTCCATCTTGACCAAGAGGAATTTGAGTTAAACCTTGAGACTCATTATCCTTTAAAGCTTTAGAACTTGTACCAATATCAGCAGTTCCGTCTTGAGCACTTTTAATACCCACACTAGATCCTCCACCTTGAACGTTGATTTGTGCATCAGGGTGAGTTTCCTTGTATTTTTCTACTAATTTTTCTGCTACAGGTTGTACAGAAGTAGATCCTACAATTTCTACCTTACTGGATCCACTGTTAATTGCTAAATAAGCACCTGCAAGCACTAAAATTATAACAATAACTAAAATAATCCTTTTTGTATTTTTTTTCATTTTTTAACACCGAACATAAAATTAAAATGAAAGTTTAAGAGGTTTTAGAGGAATTTTCAACGAAAATATTTAAAATATAAAGTTAACATAAATTTAAATCTTAAACTTCATTTAGATTTTAAAAATGAGATTGGTTTTTTTATTAAAAAAAAATTTTCAACCTCAAATAAAGATTATTTTACGGAGTATATAAAGGTTATCTTTTTGTGTATAAAAATTCCCATTATGTGAAAAAAATGAAAAATTAGTGGAAAAATTAGGAAATTTATTCTCATTTTAGGAAATTATGAACAAAATCAAAAAAATCACGTTTAAACAAGATAGATAAAAAAAATAATAAAAATATAAAAATTATATAAAAAAAATAGTAAAAAATATATAAAAAATCTAAAATTAACAATAAAATTAAACAAAAAAATAGCTAAAAAAATATGCAAAAAGCATTAATAAAAAAAATGAAAAGGGAGAAATATTATTCCCTAAATGTACGTGGAGTAATAGAACGTGGAATATTATTGTGGAATTCACCTGCAGTATCAACAATCTCTACAGAAATATCTCCAATTCTCTCAAATGCTTTAATTACTCTAGAAATATAAATATAATAATTGGAACGCTCTTTATCATCAAAAGAAGTTTCAGCCATTTGAGTTGCAATAGTTCCCATAGATTTTTTCTGCATCTCATGCATTCTTTCTTCTAAATCCATTACTTCACCTTTAAGCTCAATAGCACCATCTAAAAATGCAGTCATAGAATCTTCAATCATTTTGTCGCTGATTTTATACATTTTTTTAATGTTTACAACAATATCATCATCTGCCTCATAATAATCATTTACAACAAATTTAGCTATATGGCCACAGTAATCACCTATCCTTTCAAGATCATAGGCAACCTCATTGTAAATAACTGTTTTTGAGAAGTGTGATTGCTGATTAATACTAACAACTGTTTCAACAGATGTTCTGACCTTTTCGCACATATTATTTGTAGTATAATCCATTTTTAAAGCTTCTTCCGCCTTATTATCATCATTTTCTATAAGAGATTCAACTGAAAGTTTTAATTCATTTTTTACATGATTTTTCATACTAACTAACATACTAGTAATTAAAAGATTACTTGAATGTAATGGAGAGTTAACATTTGATTCAAAGTCATCTGCTATTTTCTCATAGTTCTCCATATCAATCATATAAGCCCTTTTAACTACACCTTCCTTAATCAATGGTTGTATCAATTGAGTAACATAACGACGTGTTATGCCCAATTTATCAGCAATCTCTTGTTGAGTAGCAGGATTTTCATACAAGATTATATCTAAAATATCTTTTAATGTTCTATTTCCTTTACTCGGCATTTAATCACCAATTAATAAAAATATAAAAATTTATAAAAATTTTTCTTGACTTCCTATTTTAGGAATAATAACATATATACTACTTTAGTTATCAAATCATTTAAAGTTTACCTAAAATTTATAAAAAAAATACTAAAAAACAAAAAATTAATATAAAAATTTACAAAAAACAATAAAAATTTTTAAAAAATAAAAATTTTAAGATAAAAATTAAAAAAATAAAAAAAATGTATAAAATTAATAAAATTTCACATAAGGAAAAAAAAGTTTAATTATTTTTTTAATTTAAATTTAATATTTCCAAATAAATTAACCTATATAAAATCGGTTTAAATCAAATTTTAAAAAAAATAGAAGAAAAGAAAAGATTATCTTCTTCGTCTTCTATTAGATACATATTTTAAAGAATCTGAAGATGAATTTATACCACCATTACCTTCCCGCGGATTATTTTCTCTCATATTCCTATTATCAAATTCCCTATCCGGTCTGTAATTATCATATCTTCCGTAATTTTCATATTGATTATAACCATCATTTCCATAATTATAATTCCTTCTTTTAAATCTAGAGGCTCTATTAAAATCATCTACTGGAGGATAATCATACTGTCTTTTATTATTATATTTAAACATTCTTCCTGTAGAATGTGGTTTTGTTGAAGTATTAGTGGATTTTCTTACAAGAATTGAGAAGATCACATATATTAAAATTAAACTAATAAATGCAGCTAAAAAGAAATCAACACGTTGTAATACATCTCCAAGAACATCTGATACAGGATTATTTAAATCCACAAATCCCCATCCTAAAAGAATTAAACCAATAAAGACAAGTAAGGAACCGTTAATTTTTTTAACAGTTTTTGAATCAAACATAGGATAAATACCCATAATAATTAAACCGAATCCCATAACTCTAAATAGATTATTACTGGTCACTCCCTCCAATCTGGAAAACAATACTGAAAAATCGGAGCTAAAGAATGTCAACATATAACAAAGTTCAATTAATAGAATTACAACTAAAGGGAATATGTAAAATAACTCAAGATCTAATCTTGGTTTGGATAAATTAATATCAATTCCGCCTCTCTCTTTCTTCCTCTCCTCTAAATAACCAGTAAGAGCACTATACATAACAGAGGAAAATACTGAACCAATAACAGTACCAGTTAAACCTAAAACTGATGTTAAAATAACAACGACAAAGGAAACTATCCCTGCTATAGCCACTTTGGAATATTCCACCATTAAATCACTTCCAATCTAATTTAAACAAGTCGAAATAAAATAACAATTAAAAAATAAATTAATAGTTAAAGAAAATTAAAATATTATTTTATTTTTTAATCATTATAACATTCAAATCATTTATATTATTAATTTAGTATTTTATTAATAATATTATTATTGTATAAAAATTTAACCTAACTAAAACAAACTAAAATTTCTAAAAATAAAAAAATAAAATAAACTAAGACATATGTTAATAAAATAAAAATTTAACAATACTTTCAAAAATAGATAATATGAATTAAATTTTATAAAAAACAAGAAAATAGTATAGAACAAAGCTTTAGGGGGGATTCGGACCCCCGACTTCCACCTTACCAAGGTGGCGCTCTACCAGCTGAGCCACTAAAGCATGAAAAAAAATAAAAATACAAAATAGATAGTGCAGGGGAAGGGATTCGAACCCTCGAAGGCCTACACCAGAGGATCTTAAGTCCTCCCCCTTTGGCCACTCGGGCACCCCTGCATACAACATAATTATTTTTGTTTTCATAGTATATAAAGGTTACGAAAAAACTATGAAAAATTTTGAAAAAATTAAAAATTTTAAAAAACAATTCTTACAATAAAATATATTGTCAAAAATACTATATAAATTTAAAGATAATTTAATAAATATATTTTACAAATATATAATATATCATAATGTAATATTATTAAAATTATAAGGAATAATAAAAACTCATTTTAAAAAGATTGATATGAGATTATGAATTAGTGGTAGTGTTAATTTGAAAATAGATTCTGAAGAGTGCGGAGTTTGCTTAGATTGTATTGATGTTTGCCCAAATGAAGCAATTGAAAAAATAGCATATACAATTAAAATCCATGAAGACTTATGTGATGATTGTGAAGAGTGTATGCTTGTATGCCCTACCGGTGCAATCTATAATGAAAAAGACGAATAAAGGTTATAAATATGAAAAAACCGGATTTTCTAAATAAGATAACTTGGATTGATATAATAATAATTATAGTTATTATATTAGTTGCATGTGTTGCAGTTTTACATATTTCACCAGGAACCAATCAGGAAGATTCCTCTTCATTTGATTCATCAACACTTGATAAAGTTTATCAAAAATATATTGATTTTTACAACGAAGGGGAAATTGTAAGTACTGACATACAAGGTACAAATGCAAGTACTGGAGAGAATGTAAGTATTTCAGGTAACGTTTTATGGTGTTATGATGACAATACTAAAAACCTGTTAGTGTTAGTTAATGATAGTGGAAACACACTACTTGCAGGAACATATAAAGACAATCCTAATGCAGAGATTTACATTGATCAAATGACCTTAAAAGTTGATGGACAAAAATATGAAAACATCACAGAGCTTACTATAGCCCCAATAGAAATTAACAGTTTCTCATCCCTATATAAAGGTCTTGAAAAATACAACAATTACGAGGTTTCCACAATAATATCTTTAAATAGCCTCGATGGTATTTCCCTTGAAAATATTGATAACGATTTATTTAAAATCACAAAAAGACCATCTATAAAAATGGACGGAAATAAATTCCAAATCAAAATTTCAAGATCAAAATATGAAGATTTAAAAATAGCCAATCAGGATTATAAATCTTTTAGCGGTAAAACAGAACCAATCAAAATAAGAATCTATAACTGCACAGATGACGAATTAAATATTATTAAAAATAATTACAATGTTACCAACATTAAACACATTAATTAAACCACATATAAAAGCAATATATAAAGGATTATTTAAAGAATGAGGATTTGAAATGAGTTATATCTATTCTATCATATGTAAAATATGTAGAACAATTGAAAGGGAATTTAAAGAATCATTATTCTTTACAATTATCCATAACATTTTTTTATTTTTTGACAGACAATGGACCAATTCATATTTATTTAAATTCTATCCATCAAATCACGAGATTAATCTTAAAAGCAGAATCTTAAATGAGGATTTATTTAATCCAATGATTATAATCCTTTTGTTTAGTCTATTTTTAATATTCGGACTTAAAGCGGCATCTAATTCCCTAGTTATAACCATCATCATTGGTTTGATTGCATTTACAATAGGTGCACTTTATCTTCCGAAATTCTTCTTAAACAATCAAAACCACAATAAGAAGATCATTGATTTTAATCCCAAGGACATTTATTCCGTAGGATTTACACTATTTTTAATTGGATTAATATTCTTTTTTATAAATATAGGATATGTTAAAGGAATTCCGTTATTTACCCCCTCATTAAGATATAAATTAATAGCTGCACTTACAATGCCTGTGTTTTTAATGATACCTGGAATAGGAATTATGGAATCCTATTATGTTTGTTTAATGAAGGAAGGAAAATTAACAAGGAGCCAAGTAAGATTTAGATTCCTTTCATTAAGTTTAACCGGGATTGTTCTTTTATTATTTTTAGCTTATAGAACCCCAATACTTGCAATATTACTTTTAATGATTATTATAGGTTATTATGGAGATAGTGTTTCTATTGGAGAGGTAATTGTACTTGCATTAATAGGTTTGGCGGGCATTATAGGAATTGGATATTTAAGATCAGTAAATGAGATGTTAATTACAACAAGCACAAATCCATTTTACACATTACAAAGCAGAGCAGATTTTACAATCCATGTTCTTGATTTATTAAATGCATTATCAGGGAATCTTGGATTAATGCATGGAGGATTTATACTTAAAAGCATTCCAGGTAGTGATTATGGTCCTAGAATGATGGTAGGAAAACTAATTTCATGGAGAAGCGGAGTTACAATTACACCGACAATAATTGGACCTATGTTAATAGACTTTGGAAGAATAGGCGTTGCAGTTGGCATGTGTTTAATTGGTTTTATTCTCGGAATTGGATATAAACTATTAAAAATTACTGGAAATTATTTTTACATAGGCCTTTACAGCCTACTTTTAACTTACACAATCTTAGGAATTGAAACTGGAATTTTAGATATTCAAGTATTAATATATTTCTTTGTAGGAGTTTTAGTTTATCTTGCAAATATAGTATATACTAGAAAAAATAGCTAAAGATTATTAAATATTATAAAAACAATAAAAAACTCATTTTCATTTTAAATCTTTAAAATAAATAAAATCATAATTTATCTTACAAGTATCATGTATAATAGAAAATAGCTAAGATTATTAAAATAGAAAAATATTGATTATTCCAAAAATAATTAAAAATAAATCAATTAGAATTTCTCAATTTTAATACAACTATTTCTGAGTCAGTTCCCCATCTTCCAGGATAATCCATTACACCAACACCAGTACTAACTGACAGATAATGATTACCATGAGAAGTTTCTTTTGTAAATAAACCTTTATTATATTTAAAAATCAATT
>JBJEIL010000111.1:0-6963 GCA_051876995.1 Methanobrevibacter sp.
TGTTAAATAATTTGTCTGAATCTAAAAGATCAGGTTCCAGAATGCTTAAGGGTGCAAACACCGCAATAGTTGTATGTGCGGATAGTGATAAGGCAGATACATGGATTGAGGATTCATCTATCGCATTAAGTTATATGAATCTTATGGCGGAAGAGCAGGGTATAGGATCTTGTTGGGTTCAAATACATCTAAGAAAAACGGCAACCGATAAAAATTCCGAGGATTATGTAAGGGAACTGTTTAATCTTGATGAAAAATACAGAATAGTTGGGATTTTATCATTAGGAATACCTGACAAAAAACCTGATGGTTATGATTTATCTGATTTGGATTATGACAAAGTAGAATACCTCTAAATTAAAACTCCAGATTTCTTTTTCATTTCCACTATTTTTTTTTATCTATTGTGATGGTTTTAGTTTTTTTTTTATTTGGATGTGTTTCTAATTATAAATAAGTCATGCCATTATTTGGGATGGAAATTTTAAAAGCAGTATTGTGATCTAAAATATCAATTATTTGATTAATTGAATATAAAAAATAGAATTGGAATTGATTTAATTAATCAATCCTCCAAATATTCAAATACCTCATCGATACTATTGGCCACATAAAACATGTCATATATATTATCAACTAAAACTTTCTCATTAAATAGGAAATCCATCATTGAAAGTAGGTGGTTATAGAATCCATAACTGTTGAAGATAACTATCTTTTTGTCATGTCTTTCAAGTCTTCTTAATGTAAGTATTTCAAAGAATTCATCAAGTGTACCTATGCCGCCTGGTGCAACTATGAATCCATCGGAATGTTTTAGAAATAAGGTTTTCCGATCATCCATGGTTTTTGTATGTATAAATTTACTGCAATCCTTACATAATCCCTCATAATCGGTCATCCATTCCGGAGCAATTCCCAGAACCTTTCCACCATTGTCAATAACGCCCCTTGAGGTGGCACCCATTATTCCGGTATCCCCTCCACCATAAACCAATTGATGGTTTCTTTTAGCTATTTCCTTTCCTAATTCATACGCTTCTTTCTTATATTTATCAGCAATGTTTTTGCTTCCAGCACCATAAAGACAGATTCTCATAAACATCATCAGTTTTATTAATCAATTATCCTAATTTCTATAATCAACTTTGCTAGTTTAAATCTTATATTAATAGTTATATTGTTCTATATATAAATTGGTTTGTTTTTTAATTTAAAGGCTCTATGTTCAAATTCAATAATTTTATAAAATCAGAAACCTAATCTTCTAAATCTGAATAATGTAGATACTAAACTTTAAAAGACAGTAAATTACATATTTAATATTGAAATTTATATAAAATAATCGGCTTTAAAAGGTATTAATCCCTTAAGAAAATTTTGCCGGTTTTTGTAATTATGCAGGGTTTCCATTATTTATTGAAATATTATAGGATTAGGTATTCTTGTTGTTTTTAGTAATTTTTTTTTAATTAGATGCTGTGCCTATACATGGTTTACATTATCTGTAGAAAATTTATAATTCAAAGTATCCTCATATTTTTTGTAAATTTATTTTAATTAAAAAGAATATAAAACTATTATGAATATATTTAAATTTAGGTAGTGGTTTATTTTATTAAACTTTTATAATCTGATTTGAGTTCTTCTATAATTGGACAAGGAATGGTTTTTGATATCTTAAGTATGGAATAATTCTAATTCATTGGCTTTCTATAGAAATTTAAAGCTTATTATATAATCTGGCTATTTTAAAATTAATAAAATATTTATTGGTGGAATAAATTTATCAGGGTCTATACCATGGTGGATACATTAGATAATACAAAAGGGGTGGATATTTTACTGGGAGATCCTAAAAAAGCTTTGTGGAGTACGTCAGTCCCCTTGATTATATCACTTTTCATCTCCAGTTTATACAATTTGATAGACGCCATATGGGTATCAGGTTTAGGTGCAAATCAACTTGCGGCTGTAGGATTTATAATGCCCATATTCACCGCCCTTTTAGGTATTGGAAATGGTTTGGCTGCAGGTTCCTCCTCTGCATTGTCAAAGTATATTGGTGAGGGTGATAAGTCTAAAGCAGACAACGGATCCATACATACTATATTGATTACTTTAATTATTTCAATAATCACAACAGCAATTCTTTTAGTGTTCTTGAAACCTATTTTAATCTTTATTGGTGCAGGAAATACAATTAGTTACAGTCTGGATTATGGCTATATAATCGTTTTGGGTTCCGTTTTTATCATACTTTCCAATTCTCTATATGGTGTCTTAAGGGGTGAGGGGGATTCGAACAGGACCATGTATGCAATGTTGTTTTCATCAATTCTAAATATTATTCTGGATCCAATATTCATCTATGGCTTGAATCTTGGAATTAGAGGTGCTGCAGTTGCTACCGTAATTTCACTAATATTTGTAAATTCAGTATTGGTATACTGGTTCTATATTAAAAAGGATACCTATCTTAAACCTTTTATTGGCAACTTCAAATTTGATTTGGATATTACGGGGGATATTTTAAAAGTAGGACTTCCTGCAAGTCTCGAGTTAATAAACAATGCGGTATTTGCAGCCCTGTTTTCAATGCTTCTTGCATATATCGGAACAACCGATGCAGTTGCGGTGTATTCAACAGGCTGGAGAGTGGTTACCATTGCAACTACACCAATACTTGCCATTGCAACAGCACTTATATCTGTCGTAGGTGTTAATTATGGTAGAAAAAACTATGAAAATATTAAGATAGCTCATAGATATTCCGTAAAAATAGGTATTTTATTTGGTTTAATTGCAGCTATTGTTGTATATATGTTTGCACCTCAGATTGTGGCTGTATTTACCTATGGTGGCACAAGTCAACGGTTAAGTGGAAGTTTAATCGCATTTTTATCATGTATCGTTTTCTTTTTCCCAACTATGGGTTATGGTGCCACATCAACCTATGTATTTCAGGGTGTAGGTAAAGGTATCACTGCAATGTTTCAGACTATTTTAAGGGAGACGGTTTTTACATTGGCATTTGCGGTATTCCTGTCAATATATTTGGGCTGGGGAGTATATGGTGCATGGCTCGGAATAGTCCTGGGTGAGCTGGTGGTAAACACCATTACTACGGTATGGGCCGATTTATATATTAAAGGATTAATTAGAAATAGTTCTTAAGTTCATCTTAATTAAGTTGTATCGAGTAATGAAATAAAAATAGTTCTTAAGTTCATTTTTCTCCATTTTTTACACATACGGTTTTGAAAGGTTTTTTTTTGTTTATATAACTGTTTTTTATTTTTTTCTGATTCTAATCTCCATTTGGTTTTTAGCTATTTTTAATTGTCTAGTATTAATTTTCAATTTAAATAGGCTTGGTTAAATTTATTAAAATATTAAAATATTTAAAAACAGTTGGTAAATTAAAAAAATCCTTAATCCCATGTTAATTGTTTAAAAAAAGAATTAGACTAAAAAAAGCAGAGTCAATATTTAAAATTAATAATATAAAATGATTATAGAAAAGAGTTTAATCTTCAATATAATTAAATCTTCTTTCCATAACTATTATTAAAACGAAACCGATGATTGCAAGGATCACACATGGAATCCATGAACCAGTAATGCTGGTTGTAATTTTGTCTATCGGTAATCTCAATGTTCCAATCATAATACCAATCAGGAATGCCATTGTAATTGATTCGTGATTTTCAAGTAAGTAATTTAAGACTTTTGAGAATCCTAAAATACCAATCACCGCACCAACGATAAATACAAGCATTTCCGTAATCTTTAAATTACTTAGACAGTTTAACATATATTGGTATTGTCCAAGAAGTAACAGTAAAAATGATCCTGAAATGCCCGGTAGAATCATTGCACATATGGCTATTATCCCTGAGAAGAATATTACAATCAAACTGTGATTTGCAGCTATTGGGTTTAAGCCAACAAAAATGTATGATAAAACTATTCCAATTACAGTTGTAATTATCAGTTTAAAGTTTAGTCCATCTAGTTTGGTATATAAGATATATGCGGATGCTAAGATCAATCCTAAAAAGAATGCAAATATGTTTGCGGTCTGTGCAACAAGCAAATAACTGATTAGTTTTGCAAGTGATAGGAATGCAACTGCTATACCTAGAAGCAATGGTATAAACAGTTCAAAGTCTATCTCATATAACAGCCTTTCTTTAAAGCCGGAGAAATCTCCTTTTAAAAGAGGTTTCATAAAAGTAAAATTAATGCTACTTATTGCATGTACCAAACGTTCGTAAATACCGGTAATCAATGCAATAGTACCTCCAGATACTCCTGGAATAATATCTGCAGAACCCATAAATAATCCTTTTAGAAAAATGATTACGGATTCTCTTAAATTAAAACTCATAAATTCACTCCTAAAATTAAAACTGTATAAATATCTTGATTTACAACTATATTAATTTTTATAACTTTGATTTTGATAAAATCCGATAATTATAAAATGTCAAAAATATTTTACATTTTAAGATTTGGTATATTGTACTATATAAAGCTTTCTTATATTGTGAAAAATAGTTCCCATAAAATAAGTAAAGTCTGATTAGAATATATTTTTCAAATTATGTCAAAAATATTTTACATTTTAAGGTTTTGTGTATTTTGATATATAAGGCTTTCTTGGATTGTGAAAAATAGTTTTTATAAAATAAGTAAATCTTATTAAAGTATGTTCCTAAAGATCTAATTGTTTATGTGCATATTTTACTTAATATTGATTTAAACAGGTTAAAAATTGAAAAAATAGTATATAATCAGTAATATATGATTAAAAAATAAAAGGATTAATGTTATTTTTTTTAATCTGTTATTAGGTGTTATAGAAATCCAAGACCTTCAAGTAGTATTCTACATCCAAGAAGAATTAGAATCACACCACCAAGGATTTCGAACTTGTCACCAAAGTAATCCCCAATCTTCTTACCTAAATAAATACCAACGACTGTAAATATAAATGCAACAAGACCGATTATGATTACAGGTATTAGAATATCTATCTTTAAAACTGCATAGGTTACACCTACTGCAAATGCATCAATACTTGTTGCAACGGCAAGAAGGGTTAATTCAGTAAAGGAAAAGGTGTCCTCGTCATCATCCAAATCATCAGAGAAGCTTTCACGGATCATGTTTGCTCCAATTAGAACAAGCAGTATGAATGCAATCCATGGAGCTATTGTGGATACGATTAACTGAAGCTGTACACCTAAGGTCCATCCAAGTATCGGCATCAACGATTGAAAACCGCCAAAGAATACTCCAAACCATAATACCTGTTTTAGGCTTATATTTTTAAGTGTAAAACCCTTTGTAAGTGAAACACTAAACGCGTCCATGGCAAGGGCAACTGCAATAAGTAAGGTCGAAACTATATCCATATTATCGAAAACCAGATTAACTAAAAATCAGTATATTTTATCTCTTAAAAACTAAGTAATTAAACTTTGTAAATAGTGGTTTATATAATTAGCTTAAACGTAGTTTATAATATTTAAATTAGGATTTATATTATGTCAGCTAATCTTTAAAATTTGATTTATGAATTGTTCCGGAATTTTATCTCTGAATATTTAAAATCTGACTTATGGCATTATTTTAAAGACCTGTCCTTGAGTATGGGATTTAATCATAACCAATATAATAACCTGGGATGCCTATCTTTCTTAAAACTGTGATTATTCCCCAACTACTTACAAAGGTTAAGAATGCGAGTATGAATGTCCAATAGTATGCATTGAAGTAATTGACATCCACAAGCAGGAATATTATAAGTAACATTGTTTGGTGTGTTAGGTAGATGCCATAACAGGACCTGCTTATTGACTTAATGCCGACACTGATCAAAGGCTTTTTAAATAGTAGAGCAAATCTTTTGAATACGCCCTCGGTACTATCGAAATTGATATACTTCCAGAATAGAAACACGCCTGTGGCCTGCAGTATGACAACCAGACTCACGTCCATGTAGGAACGTGTATAAAAGTTGTAGTGGTGTAGGAACAATGTTCTCTGGAAGCCCTGGTGGAAGACATCAAAGTAAACGATAAATGCGGTTGTGGCCAAGAACAATATTAGGCCTATCCATATCATTTTGTTGGGGCCGCTTCTAAATTCCTTATGGTCCAGGTAATACCCTAGAAACAGGTATATTATGGGGCCTATGAAGAAGGTCAGGTTAAAGTATGTCGGTGTGTTAAAGATTTCCAAAGCCTGATAGATGATCACCGCAAGAAATGACAATACCAGAAAATATTCGGCACCGCCTACCTTCGTTTCCTTGATATATGAATTGAGGATAGGCAATGACAGGTATATCCCTATCAGCATCCAGGCATACCAATGCTGAAGCAGAAAGGTCTTGAAAAATGCGGTAAGGCCAAACATGCTAAAACTTAGATTTCCATGATAGTAGGTATAGACTATTGCTATAACCGTGTTCCATAGTAAAAAGGGTAGTATAATATGCATGAATCTGCCCTTTAAAAACTTCGGAATATTGTCATAGTAATCCCGCTCAAGCATCAATGTCCCAAGAAGCATCAGGAATATGGGCACACCGAAGGCCATGGTTGAAAACAGGACATATTCCTCATATGTGAAGACCCCTTTATTGCTAAGTAGTGTTGATGTGTTTATTAGAACAAGGCTCATTATACTTAAGGCCCTTAGCTCATCAATAAAAGCTATTCTTCTAGTCGGAATTCTTCTTGATATGTTTGAAAACGGGTCGGATGGAATATGTTCTATAGGTGTCTTTAAAAATGACATTTTACCACTAATTTTTATTATTTATGTTTGTATATATAATGATTTATATTTTAACAATATAAGTTTAATCAGTTGATTAAAAATATATGTATTTTTTAAAGTTTGTTTAATATCATTTTTAAAAACATTTATTCTGTATAAATTTTTTGT
>JBJEIL010000112.1:0-6855 GCA_051876995.1 Methanobrevibacter sp.
CCACATAAAATGGGTCTTTCTGTAATTCCTTCTGGATGTATTTTATTTAGGGATAAAAAATATTTGGATGTTATGGCTGTAAAAGCCCCATATCTTACTAAAAAAGAACAGTCTACTATTGTGGGAACTCGTAGTGGAGCATCTTCTGCTGCCACACTTGCGGTAATGGAATATTTAGGTCGTGAAGGTTATAGAAAATTAGCATTAGATGTCATGGATAAAACTATGATGTTAAAAGAAGGTCTTGAAGATATTGGCTATGATGTTGTAGTTGAACCTCAATTAAATATTGTTGCTTTTTATCATAAAGATATTGACACTGATTATTTGGCAGATTTACTTGAACAAAGAGGTTGGAGAGTTTCAACTTCATCCTATCCTAAAGCTATTCGTGTTATTGTAATGAAGCATATTAGTCGTGATAATATTAGAGACTTACTTGTTGATTTAAAAGTTATATCCTCTAATATCTAACTATTTTTGCTTTTTATTAATTTTTTTATCTATTTTTTTTGAAAACAAGTCTTATTGATTTTATCTATTGTTTCTATTTTTATCGAAAAAAATTTCCAATCTTTTAATTGAAATATTTTTATTAAAAATAAGTTTATCTAATTTGATTTTATCTAATTTTAAAAAATAAGTATTTTTGCAGTTTTTATAAAATAATTGAAAATAAAAGAGTTTTTTTAAATCTTCTATAAAATAATTGGAAATATGCTACTTTACAATCTCAATGATTTAATGAAAATGGTGAAGAATTAAATAAATTTAATATTTATTATAATTCTTCAATATCCTCAACATACATTAATGGATAATTTAACTCTTCAATGAATTCTATTCTAATGATTGCTTTAACATTATCCACTTTGGTATGTATTCTAATATCTAACATATCTCCACTTAATGAGGTATATTCAAAATCACTTAATGCGTCATTTAATCTATTTAAATCAATTTTTGCATCAACCTTTTCTATTGCAGGTTGTAGTTCTAAAGATTCTTTGATTGCATTCTCTAAGCTTTCTTTAGAATCTTTGTTAACTGGTGTTCCTACAAATTGATGAAACAATGCACCCATTGTAATTGCTCCCTCAAATATAGCTCTTTCCCTTGAAGTAATATTTGAGAAATATTTTTCATTAACGTCCATATTATTAAACTCCTAATGTAAATATCTGATTAATAAATTCAATCTGTGAGGTAAATATATTTACAGACTGTGGCTGTATAATACAATAAACTAAAAATGCCGTTATAATTAACACAGTAGCCAATATATACTTTCTATCATCCTTATATGCAAATGATATTAGTAAACCAAATAGTAGAAATCCGAGTGTAATATAGATTCCATAATCTTTATGGGGGTTATCTTTTATAACCTCTTCTTTTAGTGGGCCTTTATTTGTTAAATTACCTTCACAGATTAATCTTTCTGATGTAGAACCAATTGGATTACATGTCACGAGGATTACCCTTTGAGTATTATTGCTAATATCTATCTTTGCATCGGCAGGAACTATTGTTTGATTATAGATGGTATAATTTACCTCTCCAATTCCTGGCCACTCTAATGTAACAATGTCTCCTTTTTTAAGTTCATTTAAACGTAAAAATGGGGAACCTAACAAAGTTCTATGGCCAAATAGCAATACATCACCATATGTCGGGTCACTTGAAAGATTTTCATGATAAACCCCTTCAGAAATTGAATGATTATTGATCTTTTCGTTTACACCTATTTTGGGGATTAAAATAACAGGAGAATCTACATTAGACTCTAATATGACTTTACTTGAATAATATGTAGTTTCAGTTGCAGCATATAATCCAATAATCAATAAAGCAATTATTACTATAATTGTTGTTTTTTTCATATTATTTAATCCTAAATTTTTAAATTAATTTATATCTTATTTTTTTTATAAATATTTCTAATTTATTTCTATTTATTTTTTATTTAATTATTTGATTGTTTAATTTCTTCAATCATCCAATTTGGTCCATTATCTACTGGAATTGTTAAAACCAAATGGTCCATATTATCTAATATAAACTGCACATCTTCACGTGGGACTTCAACTAATATTAAGTATTGGCAGTCTAATTCTCCAATATTGGATATTCTCTCATAATCTGATAATTTAAGTCCGTAATTATTTAATGCATAGTCGGTTTCCTCGTCACTATACTCTCCACTAGCCTCTTCTTTTAAAGTTTCCTCTACATCTTGGGTGTATGTGTATGATCTTTCATTAGATAAATTTTTGTTATTTGTATTAATGGTCTTTAATTCCTCATTTTTCCTATTTATTGTGCCGCTATCTTTAGATCTCATTATTGCAAGTACTGTACAACCGCTTATTTTAGGATTTTTATTTGAAATTTCACTATTTTCTGAATTTATATTATCTGTGGCAATAGTGGTAGATTGATTTGTATTTTCATCTGTCAAATTAGGGCTGCTATTTGTATTTTCATTATAGCTTTCATTATATCCATCATTATTTGAATAGTCACTTGAATTTATTGAGTAGATATCAATTTTACTACCTGTTTTTATCAAACCGTTTCCTGCCTGAAGCCTTGAAATTTCAATAGGTACTGCAACTGTATCTGGTTTTTTAAATTTAATGTTGGATAGAACAGTTCCGTCATTGTCTTGAACTATTTTAATAGCTTCATCTGCACTAATTATGCCATGTTCTGTTTCATTATTCTCATAACTTAACATTACTCTATCTGCAACGTCTTTACTTTCATTAATATTTTTATATTGATAGTCTCTCCATAGGGCAGTAGCTGGCCTTAAAACATCAACATTCTTTGCCTGATAACTGGTATTGCAATTATTTATACTATCCTCTAAAACTTCCACTTCTTTTGCGTCTGCTAGAGGCCCTTTGAATAATGAATGAATTTGGTCTATTTTAGCAATTTTCTCATTATTTATCTCTTCATTCATCGGTTCAAATATGAAGAAATAATATGTCCCACCTATAATTACACAGAGGATTATTGTAAAAATTAGTATTCCGATGATTTTTTTCTCATCATTCTTTATATTAAATCCGAAATGTCCTGTTTTTTCATATTCATTAATCCTTGACATTAAGGAGTCTTTAAAACTTTTCGAGTTTTGATTTTTCTTTTGAGGTTTATTTAGATATTCTGCATCATTTTTTTCAGCAGTGTTTCTTGTTGGGATTTCTCTATTTTTTGGTTTATTTAGATATTCTATGTTATTTTTTTCGGTAGTGTCTATTGCCGGGATTTCTTTATCTTTATGTCTTTTAGTTTTATCATTATATTTTCTAAGAAATTCATTTTCTAAATATTCTTCATAACTTAGTCCATTGTTAAAATCCGTATCTTCAAAAAAAGTATCATAGTTTGAACTTTTATATGATTTTTCCAGATTTTCATCATTAGTTATTGAGAAAAAGTCATCTATAAAATCAGTAATCCTATTAAGTAAACCTTTCTTTTTCTTTTTCTTTAATGGTTTTAATGATTGTGTTTTATTTAATTTACCCATATTACCAAACCCTTAGGGAATGAAACATTTCATAGGTAAATATAAAAAATATTAGATTTAGAAAATATTTCTAATAAGATAGAATAATGTTATTAAAAGTAAAATCAATGCAGGTATATTTATTCCATAAATCATTGGTAATTTAAATATCATTAATATGACTAATATTAATGCAATTGATAAAACCGGTATGTTTCCAAATTTAGGATATCTTACATTACTGATCATAAGAATTGATACAATAACCATTAGAACCATTCCAATGTAAATATTGTATAATCCACTTAAATAGAATGTAGCTAAAATGAATCCTATTCCAGGGATAGGAAAACCTATAAATCCTTTAAAATCTGTTTTATCTGCTATTACATTATATCTGGTTAGTCTAAGAACTCCACAGATTACCATAAGTAAACTTATACATATTGTAATGATGGATAATTCTAGGTTGATATTTGAGTTTATTGAATAGAATAATATTGCAGGAGCTGCACCAAATGAAATAGCATCGGATAAGGAATCAATGTTTTTTCCAAATCCATAACTATCATTTCTACCTATTTTTCTAGCTATCCAACCATCTATTGAGTCAAAGAACATTGCTAAAATAATTAATAATCCTGATAAGGTTAAATTATTATTTAATGCACAGATTATAGATAGAAAACCTGATGACATATTTAATAATGAGATAAAATCAGGTATTGAAATAAAATGTCTCATTCCTGTTTCATTAGTTTTCATTATGACTCCTTCTTAAATATTTTAAAAATCGGTTATTAATCTTTTTTATTAGATTTTTAAATGTTTGTCATGTTTTAAATTTGTAATAAATATTTGATTTATATTCAATTTAATTTCTATTTTATTTTTATAATTTTTTTATCATTTTTTAAAATTATTTGATGTAAATTTTTTTTTTAAAATCTTGATTTTCTTTATTGTAAAATTATAAAAAAATGGATAAAATACTTAATTTATATTTATTTTCTTAGTTTTATAAAAATTAGTAGGTTATTTACTGAAATATCCCTTTTATTTTTCCTATTTTTCAGATTTTTTTAGATTAAATTTTAATTTATAAAGATTAATAATATATATTTATTTGATTAATTTTTTAAATCATTAAATATATATAATGTATTAACATTATAATAATATAATAGTCTATTAATAAATGATTTTTTTATTTTTTTGTAGTTTTTATATTTTGTTTAAATTGCAGGAAAATGAATTTAAGTAAGTTTTAATGTTTAATTATTAGATTTACAATATAATTACTGAAAAAATAGTTTTCTGTGTGTATACGATGATTGAAGATAGTATTCAAGCCTTAAGAAGAGCTGCAAGAATAACCAATGATGAGGAATCAGAGGAAAAAGTTGCTTCCGAAAAGTTATGGTGTGTAATGGCCGGTAATGATAAGTTAATAGATGACATTGCATATGATGCTATATCTTCTAGGGATAGAGTTAAAATTCTATTTAGAGAGCATGTAACTTTAGAAGATGAGAGGGTCAACAAAAAATTTGATTTTATCATGTTGTATGGTAATTCTTATATTATAGAAAAGCTTTCTGCAGATTGTAAAGAAGGTGGAGGGGCATATATTAAAATTACTCCAGAATATGTTAAGCAAAAACCTAACCTTATGGTTATGGTAGGTCCTGAAGATACTGTCCGTCAATCTGTAGCTAAGATAGAAAGAGCTAGAGTTCAATTTGGTATATTATTAGATGATCAAACTACTGGTTTTATTGAAACAGATATAAATTCCAAAGTTAAATTACCTAAATTCCTAAAGGAGGCATTTAACCCACTGTTTAATGTAAGTGAAGTTGTTTTAAAAACAATTCTTATATCTGTTGATAAAGATAAAGATGTAGATACAGTTCAAGATATTGCCACTTCAAATAAAATATTTGTAATAGATTTTAAAGATATTGACATGGAGGCTTAATATGAGCATTTTTGGAAATAATGATGATGTTAAAGATTCCCCAGTTGAATCAACCGTTAATAATTGTTTAGGTATAGATTTAGGTACATTAAATACTGTAATTGCAAAACCTGCTGGCGATAAATTTGATTTATATCAAATTCCATCTGTCGTCGCTGTTAAAAAAGATGATAATACATCAGTTTTAGCTGTTGGAGAAGAAGCTAAAAGGATGTTAGGAAGAACACCAGGGGATATTGTTGCAGTAAGACCTCTTAAAAAAGGAGTTATTGAAAATATTGTTCAAGCTCAATCTTTACTTATTAAAGCAATTGAAATAGGTATTAATGAGGGAGAAAATGTTGGAAGAATTGTTATCGGTATTCCAGGGGATTCCTCAGAAGTAGAAAAAAACGCAGCAGAAGAAATTGGAAGAAAAGCTGGTGCTGATGAAGTTATTGTTATTAGTGAAGGACTAGCAGCAGCTATTGGTGCAGGATTACCTATTGCTGAGCCTAATGGTATTATGATTATTGATATTGGTGCAGGATCCACTGATTTAGTAGTAATTTCACTTGGTGGAATTACAGATATTGAAACTGTAAGGTTTGGTGGAGACGATATTGATAACAGAATCGTGGATTTAATTGCTGAAAAATACAATGTAGCTATTGGTATTCATGATGCAGAAGCTGCTAAAATGGAAGTCGGTATGATTCACTGTAGTGAAACCTTAGAAAACTTATCTGTTGAGGTTGTAGGTAAATCATTAGAAACAAACAGACCTAAAAAAATCGTTATTGATTCCATGCTTGTTGCAGATGCTGTAGAGCCTGTAATTCAAAACATTGTCGATGGATTAAATTTAATCTTTGAAAGATTATCTCCAGAATTAATTATGGGTGTTTATAAAAATTCAGTAGCTGTTGGAGGAACTTCAAGATTACGTGGTCTTAAAGAAAGGATTTATGATGAAGTTGGAGTACCTATTACCATTTCAGATGATCCAATGACAGTAGTTGCTAAAGGTACAGCTATTGTTGCAGCAGAACCATTAGCATTAGAACCTGAAGTACGTCTTCGAGCTATGAAATAGATTTTTTATCTATTTTTCTTATTCTTTATTTTTTTTAATTCTACTTTTTATTTTATTTTAACTAGTTTTAACTAGATTTTTTATTTTTTTAATTAATTTTCTATCATGTATTAAGGTATTTATATGGATATAATGGGTGTTGATGAAGCAGGAAGAGGTCCAGTATTAGGTCCTATGGTAATTGCAGGAGTTATAGTTCCGGAAAAAATGAACCATGTACTTGAAAGAATGGGTGTCAAGGATTCCAAAAAACTTACACCCAAAAGAAGGCAAGTA
>JBJEIL010000113.1:0-6841 GCA_051876995.1 Methanobrevibacter sp.
CATTGATTGGAGCTTCACTTCTGGAACTGGTTTCAGTAAATGTATTTCCCTTGGAAATAAAGCTGGAACTACTGAAATTGAACTTATTGAAAATTTAGCAAACGATCCAGAAACTGCTGTAATTACTGTTTATCTTGAGTCAGTTAGTGAATCTGATGATTTTATTAATACGTTAAGAACAGTGTCTAAGAAAAAACCTATTGTAGTACTTAAATCTGGTTGTAGTGTTGCAGGTGCTGCTGCTGCATCATCACATACTGGCGCACTTGCAGGAAGTGATACTGCATTTACAACCGCATTTGAACAAGCAGGTATTTTCCGTGTAACAACTATGGATGAGTTATTTGAAGTTGCTTCTGCATTTTCTAATTGTGAACTTCCAAAAGGACGTAATATGGCTGTTATTACAAATGCAGGTGGGGGAGGAGTTCTCTCTGTAGATTCAATGGAAAGACACAACATTAACATTGCAGATTTTTCTGATGAAACTATTAAAAAACTTGAAGAGATTTTACCTCCAGAAGCGGCATGTACAGATCCAGTTGATGTTTTAGGAGATGCACCTACCGATAGATATAAAGATACTTTAGAAATTCTCTTAGACTCTGATGAGGTAGACGCTATTTCAATTATCGTCTGTCCTACTGCTAAAGCGGATACTGATGGAATTGCAGATGCAATTATTGAAGGTACTAAAGATTCTAATAAACCTGTACTTGTTGTAAATATGGGTGGTCCTTCATTCACTGAACCAAATAAAAAGTTAAGAGAAAATGAAATTCCGGTTTATGTTTTCCCTGAATCAGCTGTTAAAGTAACAGATTATCTTGCATCATTTGAGGAATTACAACATAAGAAATTTGATACACCTGTTGGTGATATTGATGATGTTGATAAGGAAGCTGTTGAAAAAATCTTTGAAAAGGTTAAAGCTGATGGAAGAGATACCCTACTTGGTAGTGAAGCTTATGCTGTAGCTGAAGCATATGGAATCTCAGCAGCACCAATCAAACTTTCCACCTCTGCAGAAGAAGCTGCAGATCTTGCTGAGGAAATGGAATTTCCTGTAGTACTTAAGATTGCCTCAGATAAGATATTACATAAATCCGATATTGGTGGTGTAAAGGTAGGAATATCTAATAGGGATGAAGCTAAAGAAGCATATGATGAGATTATTGCAAATGCTAAAAAAGCTCACCCAGACATAGTACCTGACGGTGTAGAAGTACAGAAAATGATGGATTCCGGTATTGAAGTTATTGTTGGTATGGTACGTGACGAACAATTCGGACCAATGATTTCCTTTGGTATGGGTGGAGTATTAGTTAACCTTATCGAGGATGTTTCATTTAAACTTGCAAAAGGTTTAAGTTCTGAGGAGATTGATGAACAAATCAATGAAACCAAAGTATCTAAATTATTAAAAGGATACCGTGGAGAGGCTCCTGGAGATATAGGCGAGGTTAAAAACACTATCAAACGTGTTGCAAAATTAACACTTGACTTTGATGAGATCTCCGAATTAGATATAAACCCAGTATTTGTTTATGAAAAAGGATCAAGTGCTCTTGACATTAAAATTAAATTATAATTTTTAATTTAATTTTTCTTTTTTTAAATTCTGGCTATTTTTTTATAAAATGATTTTTAATTTTTTTCATTGTTTAATTTAAATAGTTTTTTTTAATTTTTGATTATGTTTTTTTCTATATTATTGTCTTATTTTTAATTTATATCTTGATTTTAGTGATTTTTAATATTCCTTTTATTGTTTAATAAATGAAATCTTTATTTTAGAGTATATTACTTCATTAATGATAGTATTTATTTTCCTATTGTAATCGGTTTTAAATTTAATATTTTTTTTAAGATTTTAATCTTTAAATTATTTACAAAAGATTTATATATGAAAAATAACTATTGTTATACATTGAATAAATAATTGCTTTATAAAAATTAAAAGGTAATTTTTCAGTGTGTTTCTTAGGTTATTTTCAATTTAAAGGAAACCTTTATATATGAAAAATAACTATTGTTATACATTGAATAAATAATTGCTTTTTATAATAATTGTATATATTTTATAAAATTGAAAAATTATTTTCGATATATAATTTTTAACTATCATATGAAAGGAAAATGTTTTTATATGATAATTAACAATTGTTATATATTGAATAAATAATTTTTTTTAAAAATTTATATCTTAAAAAGCAAAACATTAGATTTTATAACTATAGTTATATTTTAATGTGGTAAAAAAAATTAACTGTTCAATTTTATATTTAATCATTTAGAAAAGAAGAAAATTAAAAAAAATTACATTGAGGTATTTATTATGAGTTATGATAACACAAAAAATTATGGAAAAGGTACAGCAACTTTAGGATTACATGCAGGTCAAGAAGAAGCAGATCCAGCCACCGGTGCTAGAGCAGTTCCAATATATCAAACAACTTCATATGTGTTTAAGGATACAGATCAGGCGGCAAATAGATTTGCATTATCTGAGTTTGGTCAAATATATGGTAGACTAACAAATCCTACAAGTGATGCATTTGAACAAAGAATTACAGCTGTTGAAGGTGGAAACTACGGTATCTCTGCAGCAAGTGGTTTGGCAGCTATTTCATATTCAATATTAAATATTACACAACCTGGAGATAACATTGTTTCTGCAGATAACCTTTATGGTGGAACTTATGATTTATTTGAACACACCTTTAAAGAACTTGCTCGTGATGTTAAATTTGTAAAATCCGATGATTACGATGCATTTGAAAAGGCAGTTGATGATAAAACAAAAGCTATTTATGCAGAATCAATTGGTAATCCAAAATTAGATGTTCCTGATTTTGAAAAATTAGCAGATATTGCTCATTCACATGACATTCCATTAATCATTGATAACACTTCTGCTGTAGGAATTTTAAGACCTCTCGAACATGGTGCAGATGTGGTAGTAGGATCTGCAACTAAATTTGTAGGTGGACATGGTACCGCTATTGGTGGATATGTAGTAGATAGTGGTAAATTCAATTGGGGTAATGGTAAATTCCCAACCATCTCAGAACCAGATGAATCTTATCATGGATTAAACTTCTGGGAAGCATTCCATGATGTACCTGATGGAATTGGAAATATTGCTTATCCAATTAGAATTAGAGCTAGGTTATTAAGAGATTTAGGTGCAACCCTTGCTCCTGTACATAGTTTTATTTTCTTACAAGGTCTTGAAACTTTAGATATTAGAGTAAAAAAACATGCTGAGAATGCACAGGCTGTAGCAGAACATTTAGAAAAACATCCTAAAGTAAGTTGGGTAAGTTATCCTGGATTAAAATCTCACCCATCACATGAAACTGCTGTAAAATATTTAGGTAATCCAAATGGTTTTGGTGATGATCCTGGATATTATGGTGCAATATTAGGATTTGGTATTAAAGGTGGTCGTGATAAAGCTATTGAATTCATTAATAATGTAAAACTTTTATCACATCTTGCAAACATTGGAGATGCAAAAAGTTTAGTAATACATCCTTCAAGTACTACTCACTCACAATTAACTGAGGAAGAACAACTTGCAGTAGGTGTAACTCCTGACTTTATCAGACTATCTATTGGTCTTGAAAATATTGAAGATATTATTGCCGATATAGATCAAGCATTGGACAAAATTGATATTGATGAGTAAATCAATTTATTATTAACAGGAGCCTATGTGATGTCATCAAGAACATTCTTGTTTATCTTAGAGTACTGTTGACTAAAAACGCCCTTCTGAATTAATAATTAATATTAGATGTGTGTCACCTTAAATTAAAAATAAATATTCATCTGCCAAAATTAATTAAAAAATACATTTAATATTTTAATTATTTCTTCTTATAATGGCAATCTGATGTTGAATTTAAAATCTTAGATATGAGGTAAAATAAATTGGAAAATTGAATAAAGTCAAATAAAAAAATTTTAATAAGATTTAAGAAGTCTTAAAAAAGTCATTATGGTCATTAAATATATAATGAAACCTAAACTTTAGGTAAATTAATTAGATATTTAGATTTTTTCATAAAATCTATTTATCTATTTACATATGTTTTTTCCTCAATCGTTTATCATATGTAAAATTAGATATAAAACCTCTGTTTTATAAATTAAAGCCTTAATTAATAAATCTATAAATAAAACACGAATAATGATATAAATATCGTTATTAATTTTAAATATTAAAATATTGTCTCTAAATTTAGAATTTATTGTTGGATTAAGCCCGTCCAATAATAAATTTTCATTAAGATAAGTAATCTTCAATTACTTATCTTTTTTATCAATTGAAATCATTTATCTTTTTTTAATAATTTTGCAGTTGTATATTAATTTTCAAGAAAACTTTTTTTAAAAATAGTAAGATTTATATACTACCATGACCTATATAACTATAGTTATAATATAACAGGAGTTATATTTTTAAATTAATTTTTAACTTATAAAAAACTTTTGTTATTTATATGAAAATAAAAATCATTAAATAATTTTATTAATAAGAGGAGGAGTTTATATGGTATATATGGATAATTCAGCAACTTCACCTGTTGATCCAGAAGTTTTTGAAGAAATGAAACCATTCTTTGTAGAGAATTTTGGAAATGCTTCTACATTATATGAAATAGGTAGGGTTTCTCAAAGAGCTGTTGCAAAAGCTCGTCAACAAGTTGCAGATTTAATTAATGCTGATACAAGAGAAATTATATTTACTAGTGGGGGTTCAGAATCTGATAACTTTGCAATTAAAGGAATTGCTTTAAGGGAAAGGTCCAAACATCCAGAAAAGAATCATATTATTACAAGTCAAATTGAACATCCTGCAGTATTAGAAACTTGTCGATACTTAGAAAAATGGGGATTTGAAGTCACCTACCTACCAGTAGGACCTACAGGTTTAGTTGACCCTGAAGATCTTGAAAACGCTATTAAAGATGAAACATTCCTTGTAACAATTATGCATGCAAATAATGAAATCGGTACAATAGAACCTATCGAAAAGTTAGGAGAAATTGCACATAAACATAATGTTTTATTCCATACTGATGCAGTTCAAAGTGCAGGTAAAGTACCGATAGATGTTAAGAAACAGAATATTGATTTACTTTCAATAAGTTCACATAAATTATATGGGCCTAAAGGTGTAGGTGCATTATATATTAGGAAAGGTGTTAAAATCGATCCTTTAATCCATGGTGGTGGTCAGGAAAGAAAACTTAGGGCTGGAACAGAAAATGTTGCAGGAATTGTAGGATTTGGTAAGGCATGTGAAATTGCACAGAGAGATATGGAGAAAAATACCACTAAGTTAACTGAAATTAGAGATGCTATTATCAAAAGGGTTCTTGATGAAGTACCTGAATCCTATGTAAATGGTGACTTGGAACATAGGTTAGCTAACAATGTTCATTTGAGATTCTCTGGAATTGAAGGTGAATCATTATTATTAAGACTTGATGCTAAGGGAATTCAAGTAGCAACAGGTTCCGCATGTTCATCTCAAAAATTAGAACCATCACATGTTTTAACAGCTATTGGTTTAGAACCGGCATTAGCTCATGGATCTTTAAGATTGTCTTTAGGTGTTGAAAACAGTATTGATGATGTTGATTATGTTGTAGATTCCATTAAGGAAGTAGTTGACGGTCTTAGAAAAATGTCTCCTTTATGGGATTATACTAATCAAAAATATATTGAAATCAACAAAGAAGACGTATATTAAATTTATGGATAACGAATTTGTGAAATTAAAAAGAAAGAATTTATTAATTTAATTTAAGTATTTATTAGAAAATGAAGGTGAGTTTATGGAAGAATATACAGATAAAGTTTTAGATCATTTTGCACATCCAAGAAATACAGGGGTTATTGAAGATGCAAGTGGAGAAGCTACAGTTGGAAATCCTACTTGTGGAGATTTAATGACATTTTATATTGATGTTGATGACAATGATGTAATTAGAGATGTTAAATTTAAAACATTTGGTTGTGGTGCAGCTATTGCAACAAGTAGTATGATTACTGAACTTGCAATTGGTAAAACTGTTGATGAAGCTTATAAGATTACAAGAAAAGATGTTGCTGATGAGTTAGAAGGTTTACCTCCAATTAAGATGCATTGTTCAAATTTAGCAAGTGATGCATTACGTGCTGCAATCGAAGATTACAGAAAAAAACAAGATAATACATAATTCTTATGTATTATTAATTCTTTTTTAAATAAATTATTCTAATATTTTTTTTATGTCAACTACATAGGAAAATATTATTTTTTTATTTTAGTTTAATGTAATTCTAAACAGATTATCAATTTATAAACTTTACTCTTAACTTATTTCTCTGTTTAGTTTTACATCATATGGTCAAAGTTAGATTAAAAATTCAATTTATCACTTTAATACCTACTCTACTTTGGCCACTTAATCTATACTTTTTTTTAAATAGTTTGTATCTATTGATTTTTAAATATATAAAATAAGATTCTTATTATCTTTTAAATTACCTAGCTGTTTTTTAACTTTCATGTATTCTAAAATAGGATGTTTGTATAAGATCTGCTGATCTTAACTGATTATTTAAATTTTTAACTAGTAACTACAATATTTATTGATGTTTTAATAGTTTTTAATAATTTTAAATCTATGGGGGATTTAGTTGATAGTTTAATAAAGTTTAAAAATATCATTACTAAATCTTCCGGGAATTGTCCTTCTTTTCATTTTAGATATATAGGATTTACTTGGATTTTTATAATCAACATCAATCATTTCACCAATTTTATAAGCTAGTTCTAATT
>JBJEIL010000114.1:0-6830 GCA_051876995.1 Methanobrevibacter sp.
TATACAAGGAAATGGAGAATATTATGAATAATAATAAGAAAGAAAATAATACTTGTTCACTTAAATTATATTCTACTTTAACACGTAGAAAAGAATACTTTAAACCAATTAATAAGAATATAGTAAAATTCTTTGTATGTGGACCTACCGTTTATAACGATGCTCATATAGGTCATGGTAGAACTTATATATCTTTTGACATGATAAAAAGATATTTGGAATATAAAGGTTATTCAGTTATTTATATGCAAAATGTTACTGATATTGACGATAAAATTATCAATAGGGGAAAGGAAATCGGAAAGGTAAATGATGATTTAAGTTCTGTATGCTTTGACCTTGCAAGAAAGTATGAACGTAGATATAATGAGGATATGGAATCCCTAAATGTTAAAGGTCTAAACCTTCAAATGAGAGCAACAGATCATATGGATAAAATCATTGATCAAATTGAGAGATTAATAGAAAAGGGTTATGCATATGAAACGGATACTGGAGTTTATTTTCAGGTGAATAAATTCAAGGATTTTGCTAAATTATCCAATAGGAAAATAGATGAACTTGAAGGTCATAGACTTCAAGAAGACAAAACTAAAAAGGATTCTAGGGATTTTGCTTTATGGAAGAAAAGGGATGGTATTGAATATTATGGTGAACCTGTATGGAGTTCTCCATGGGGTAAAGGTAGACCTGGATGGCATATTGAGGATACTGCAATTACTGAGGAATACTTCGGTGAACAATATGATATTCATGGTGGAGGTCTTGATTTAATATTCCCTCATCACGATGCAGAAATTGCACAGATGGAAGCAGTATCAGGTAAAAAACCAATGGTTAATTATTGGTTACATACAGGATTTTTAAATGTTGATGGGGAGAAAATGTCAAAATCTCTTGGAAACTTTATTACAATTAGAGATTTACTTAAAGAAGTATCTCCAGAGACCTTTAGATTCTTTGTATTATCTACTCATTATAGAAGTCCTATAGATTTCTCAAAAGATAGTCTTCACCAAGCAGGTAGGAGTTTGGACAAGATTAAATCATATGTTAATGATATTGATGAGATTCTAAATAGTGAATTCGAGGATGAGGATGTTATAGAAGATAAAATTGATTCCCTTGAATCAACTAGTTATGATGTTTTAAAATCCACTATTGTCTCTTTCTTTAATGCAATGGATGATGATTTTAATACTCCTAAAGCTATTGCATCTTTGTTTGAGTTAATTAGTGAATCTAAAAATCAGCTAAAAGACTTGGATATTAATGATATATTGGCTATTAAAGGATTTTTAGTTACTGTTAATGATATTTTAGGAATCTTTTTCCTTGATGATGATGGTAATAATGGAGATAACGAGGAAGCTTTACTTGATTTAATTGCAGACACCCGTAAAAAGCTTAGGGCTAATAAACAATATGATTTATCCGATGATATCCGTGCAAAATTAATTGATTTAGGTTATGAAATTAGTGATTAAAAATTTCATTTACTTAATTTATTGATTTTCAATATTAAATTCTTTTTTTAATCTCTTTTTTATTAATTTTAGTTTTTTACTATTTTTTAGCCATTTATCATTGTTTAAAAATTAATCATTCTTCTAATTTAATAAATTTATTGTAATCTATTTTTAATAAATTGTTAATTTTTAATTATTCTTTACTAATTATTTTTTTTATAAATTTATTTAGATATGGATATTCGGATAGTTTAAATAATTCTATTATTTTAATTAATTCTATCTTTGTTTAAATTAATTTCTTTATTTTTATTTTGTTTTTGATTTATAGAATATACATAAATAAGATTTAAAGAGCCTAATTTTTTAATTTTTAACATTTTAAAATTTAATATTTTTTTTTAAGAAGATTATTTCTGTAAAATATATTAATTATAATCTTAATTGAATTTAATATATAAGATAAATTTGTATTTGAAAAACAGTAGTTTGGTAATTTAAAAATTAGTTGTTTTAGTTTAAAAAAAGTTGGAAGCAGATTGGGAATTATTTTCCTGCCTCTACTTCTTTATTAATATAATTCGGTCTATGGTTTTGGATATATTCATCATATTTTCTACAACCAGGATCACCTGCAAGGTAATCTCCGGTAATAGTATATGCCCTTGCTCTACATCCACCACAGATGTATTTGGATTCACATTCACTACAGCTGTCTTTAAGAATATCCTTGTCTCTTAATTCCTTTAGGACTTTACTGTTTGTCCAGATATCATCTATGTCATCTTCTTTAATGTTTCCTACCCTGAGTATCTCATCATGTGGGAAGAAGACACATGGGTAAATATCACCGTTAGGCTCTATACCGAGATAGAACCTTCCTGCACCACAGCCCCCAATAAATCTTGAAAGTTCCATCATTGCAGGGTTACTGTACTCTACATTGTAGAAGTGGGTAGGAATTAATGTTTTACCGTCATCCCTATCAAGATCTGCAGGATTTGTATGGACAGCAATATCAGCAAATTGTGGGGCTGTAGATAATATTTGTAATTCTCCTTTACCGTTCTCTCTATAGATTAGGTTTAAAAGTTCCAATCTGTCTTCTGCAGTTAAATCTAATTCCCTTGCCTCAGAGCCTTTACCTGTTGGAATAAAGTTATATAACATAAACCATCCAACTTTTAATTCTCTCATGAAATCAATCATATCGGGGATTTCATTTTTGTTTTTCTGTGTAACTGTAGTTGAGACCTCAACAAATGTATCGGTTTCATTGAAGTTTTTTATAGCCTGTACTGCATGTTCCCAAGAACCAGGTACCTGTCTAAATTCATCATGTGTTTTAGGGTTAAGGCCATCTAAACTAATCTGGACGAATTGTAGACCTGCATCTACAATTTCCTGAACTTTCTCTTTTTTAGAATATATGTAACCATTTGTTGCCATTGACACATACATTCCTAAACTGGAAGCATATCTAACATAATCTACTATATGTGGATCGGTACTAGGCTCTCCACCTGAGAATGCAATTGAAATTACACCTGCATCGGCTAAATTTTTGATTCCTTTAAAAATTTCATCAGGACTAAGCTCATCATCACCTTTGCGTCCTGCGTTTTCATAACAATGTAAGCATTTGAAGTTACATTTTCTTGTGATGTTCCATACAATCTGGTAAGGTGCTCCAGGTACAAATGGTGTTTGTACGCCAAATTTGGCCATACCTTGGAATGTAGTGACTAATCCTTTTATCCATGTATCATCTTGCATTGCTTTCATGAAACTTTCTTCTGATGTATCAAAAGTGGATAAACCTTTATTAATTATAAGTTTAATACTAGGAACTAATACTTTACATTTTAAACAGATATCATCTTGAAGTCCTACAATGTATCTTAGTGCAGATTCAAGTCTTGTTTCTCCACATTTATCACAATAGGAAAGTGCACTATTAAGAACTTTATGAGAGATTGAGCTGTTTACAATGTTTTCAAAGGTTTCTATCATTTGTTTTGTATTTGCAGCTTCTTCCTCAGGGGATTTATTTTTGCTCATAAAATCATCTCGCCTATTTTTTTATAAAGTATTAATAAATTTATATTATAATCCTAATTTTTTGAAGATTATCTATTTTGTGAACTTATTTCACAAAATGTTCATTATATAAATATTTTTTCAATTATTATTACTATTTTTATAATAGATATACTTTATTATTTTTTATAACTCTTTAATAAAAAAACGGTTGTTTGTTCACTTTTTAAAATTTGTCTAGACTATTATTTATTTTATTAATTTTCTTTTATCAATTCATTTCTCTTTTATTTTTCAAAAAAAGCATTATATTCAAGTTAAAGTCTTTTTTAGAGTTTTTTTATTAAGATAAACTTGATGTGTAATTTATTTAATAGGTTTTTTTTATGGGTTTATATTTGATCTTAGGCATGATTAAAAAAATTAGTAATACTTTTTTCTATGTTTTAAGGGCTTTAAAATTTTAATTATCTGGATATCAATTAATTTTTGAATTGTTTTTTTAAGTTTTATAAAAAATTTTTAAGAATCTCTAAAAGATAAGTAAAGTAGTGATTATTCACTACTTCCACTATTGTCTTTATAAGCATAGTATGCTGCAATAATACCTATGATGAAATAAATAATTATAGCATACCATACATTAGGTTGTGTGAAATAGTAGATTGCATATGCAATAATTAATGTAATAATCCATGTTGCTATTCCATAACCTGTCTTGCCTTGAGCAGCTTGACCTATTCCTGGTAGGAAAAAGGAGATAACTGCAGCACTTTTATTACTAACCATTTTTATCATCCCTTTTAATTTCTAATTAAAAATGGTCTATATGTATATATAAAGTTTTCCTTTGTTATTTATCTTTTATTTTATGTTTAAACATTTATAATATTATATTTAAACATTTAATTTTATTTTGTTCAATAGATTTGGAATTAAAACTCTTTTATCCTTTTTTTATCTTATTTATTTCTTTAATCCTTCTTATTTTTCCATGGATTTAATACCTTTTCAAACAATTTTAGTTTTAAGTAATACTTTTTTCTGTTTTATCACTTTGGCTTATTTAAAAATTTTTTCATATTTTTATATCCTTTAAATTAATCATGAACTATTTTTTAATTATTTGTTCATTTTAAGGTTTTAATTGTACAACATTGATATTTTGTACATATAAAAACTTTTATTTATTATTAAATACATAAAATATTCTAAATTTTTTTACAATTAGGAGGAAATGAAAATGGTTTCTAGAGGAAAAACTAATAAAACGGGTATAGATGAAGCTTTAGTTAAGGCACTTGGAAATCTTCTAATTGATAATTCTATTGAAAATATTAAAGTTATAGACATCTGTAAAGAGGCAAATATTCCAAGAAGTACCTTTTATTATCATTTTAATGATAAATATGAATTATTGGAATATACGGTTAAGTCTTTAACTAGTAATATCGCAAATGAAGTGATTAATAATAACCCCTCAAACATTAGAGAATATTATTCTAATTTGGAAAAAATAATTACCCATTACATTTATGATAATAAAGAGTTGTATTCCTCAATCATTCTTAAAAATGAAGATATTAGAACTCTTAAAATTTTAGGAGATATAATATCCGATGATCTTAAAGAAAGATTATATGAAGAGGAAGAAAAGGGTTATAAATTTAAATATCCTGTTGAGGTAGTTTCAGAATTTTATGTTGGAGGAATTTCAAGATTATCCTCATTTTGGATGAAAAATATTGATAAATATGGTCCTGATGACTTATATAAATATTTGGATGAGTTAACAACTTCCTTGTTTGAATAGATTATTAAAGTCAATATTTTTTTTATTTTATTTTAGGTCATTTCCTACTAATAAAAGAATTTTTTAATATTTGTAGATTTATTTAAAAAATCAATATTCTAGATTATTTCTCACTAATAAAAGGATTTTTTAATATTTTTAGATGTATCTGAATTTTAAAAATTTTTATAAAAAAAGATATGTATTTATTCTATTTTTAATTATATTTTATGGAAAGATGGAATTTTAAAGGACTTTAATAATTTTATTAAAACTTATTTTAAAATAGGAATTTTTAATAATTTGTTTTTTAAATTTTTTATATTATTATATTATATTCCAAGGTTTTCTAGAATAATTAATCTTTATCATGTTAAGGTTTTTTTATTATTCTAGAATAATTTTTTTATTATTATTCTGATTTTTTTAGTGTTGTTAATCTTTCCTTATTATATGTCATATTATATTATTATTTTAAGATTTTTTAAGGTACCTATTTTCATATTATTATAAATTATATAATTATTAATTATTTTTAATTGATTCTTTTCTAGATTTTAATTAAAATTATAATATTTTTAATTTTTATCCAGATTCACTTATTTTTTGTTTAAATGATATTTTTTAGTTATTCTTTCAGTTTTCTTTTAATTTTCTATTTTTTCATATAAAATAATAGTTATTAATGAGAAATTATTTAAAACATCTTAAACTTATTATTATATAGAAAGCCGATTTAGCTTTTTTAATAAAATTTTTTTTATAAACTTTATAAATATCATTAATTTTTAATTATTTATAATGATAAATTATTTATATTACAATAATTAAATAATACATGTTTATTAATTTGGAAACTAATCCCTATCGGATTTTTCCAAAAATTATTTAAATCTTAAAGTGAATTAATGATAAAATTAATCTAATGGCAAAAAAGATTACTATTTAGTTTAATTAGATTATAGTATGTTTGTTATATTAAATCAGAGTATAATGACTCTTTAATTCTAATTTTAAGTAATTTAATTTTTAACTGAATTAGATTAACTATAGGAGACAAAATATGGATAGTCTTGACAAGATGTTTAAACCAGATTCTGTTGCAATTATAGGGGCATCAAATTCTGAAGGTAAAGTAGGATATATCATTGTTAATAACTTATTAAAGGGTAATTATGGAGGAAAGATTTACCCTATAAATCCTAAGGACGATGAAATTCAAGGATTAAAATCTTATAAAAGTGTTTTAGAGTTACCTGAAACACCTGATTTAGCTGTTATTTCAATTCCATCTAAAGGAGTTAATCCAGTTCTTGAAGAATGTGGTAAAAAATTTATTAAGAATGTAGTGGTAATTTCTGCAGGATTTAAAGAAATTGGCGGTGAAGGTGTAAAATTAGAAGAAGAACTTAAATCCATTGCTGAAAAATATGATATGAATCTTATTGGACCGAATAGTTTAGGTATTTCCGATTCTCACACTCCATTAAATGCTTCATTTTCACAATCTATGCCCCCTAGGGGTAATA
>JBJEIL010000115.1:0-6769 GCA_051876995.1 Methanobrevibacter sp.
AATCAAAATTTAAATAGTATAAATATATTATTAATAATAATATAATCAAATTTTAAGGGATGTTTAAATATGAAAGCATTATTATTATTAGGTTGTCCTGAGGTTCCTTCACAAACACCTATGGCAATTTATGCAATTAACCAGTTAAATGATATGGGATATGAAGTAACTGTTTCTTCAAACCCTGCAGCTGCAAAACTTTTAAAGGTATCTGATCCTAAAAACTGCTATCCTCACAAGAATGTAAATATTGATAGATTTTTGGAAGATGCAGGTGAGAAAGACTTTGATTTAGTATTAGGTTTTGTACATAAGGACTCTGCTGCAACTTACTTTATTACATATTGTTCTGTTATGAATTATAAAAAAGCAATCGCTCTTGTATTCCAAAGGGATGCTTCCTTGGTAGATGATTACACTCAAATGGTATCAGAGAATACCGATGCTGAGGTTGTATCATGTATAGCATATCATAATCCAAATCCTATTAAGGTTAACTTAAATAAGGCATTAAAAAATTTAAAACAAGATAATTAAAAAGGGGTGTTATTAAATGTCATTCTGTTTAGATACATATCTTCAACAATCTGAAGATTATAAAATATTACTTTCACAATCTGGATTTAAAGATTGTGCTAAAGCTGTAGAGGACAACTCAAAAGAAATTGTACATATAAATCCGGGAGATAAAGTTTTAGGTATTAGAATTATTGGGGTTCCACCAATACCAGTTGGAATTAATCCAGATAAAAAAACAGTTTGTATAACATATACAAAACCATGTAATGGAACTTCAGCTATAGAACTTCCTGTTTCAGATGAGGAAATTAATGATATCTTAATGAAGAATATCGATTACAAACATTAATTGGAATTTTATTTCTAATAGTTTGATAATCGTATTTTAGAAAAGATTTAAAGTATAAAAGATATCAATTCATTAATTGTAAATAACTGTAAAACTTGATAAATGAGGTGAATTATGTTAACTACTGTTGTTGGAAGTTTTCCACATAAATTATACAGTCCATCAACATTTTCTGAGAAGATAAAAAATACTCTTGGTCAATTTGATCCTTATAAAAAAACGATTAGGGATATAGTATTTGATGAACTTAAGGCAGGGGTAGATATTGTTGCAGATGGTGGTATAAGAGAGAATATGAATATGATTAATTATTTCTCTAGATATATGCCTGGGATGAAAATTGACGGTAAGACAACTGTAATTAAATCTAAAATCTTGGCTCCTCGTACAGATATTACAATCAATGATATTAACACAGCCTGTGATGCTATTTGGGAGTATAAAAGATTACATAATATTCCTGATGAGGAATTTAAAAATAAAGCCGTTAAAGGAGTTGTAACTGGTCCGTCAACAATGGTCTATTCATCAATGATTGAGTCATTTTATAAGAATAAAAGTGATGCGGTTTTAGATTATGCTAAGGCTTTTAATAAAGAGTTGCTTGCTATTGAAAATAAAACTCCTGCAGTTTATATCCAGATTGATGAACCAATCTTGTCCACAGGCATTGCGGATTTGGATGTTGCTAAAGAGGCTATTGATATAATGACAGAGGGAGTTAAAATTCCAATTGCAGTTCATTCCTGTGGTAGTGTTAAGGACACATATAAATATTTAGCTAAGTTTAACGTTGATATGCTTGATTTTGAGTTTGCAGGAAATCATGATAATTTTGTAACAATAAAACATAATAAATCTAAATTTAAAGATAAGATTATTGGTTTTGGCTGTGTAGACTCTGCAATAGATCAGGTTGATGATAAATATAGAACCCGTGAATTAATGCATAAAGCTGTAGATGTCTTTGGAGAGGATAATCTAATCTTTGATCCTGATTGTGGACTTGGTAAATTATCCCATGATAATGCATTTAGAAAACTAGAACTTATGTGTAATCTAAATAATGAATTTGATAATTAACTCATTATATTAATATTAATTTTTAGTTTGTAATTTAATGATTTTAATTTAAATCCATTTTGTATTACTTATATTATTTTTAGATTATCTATTTTTTAATAATTTTAATCATTGTCTTTTTTTAAATTTTTCTCTATGGTTATTTTTACATTGTTTTATTTAATTTTAATTGTATTTATTTTTTAAAGTTTATACACTATTGTTTTTTAATTTTTTATTTATTTTATGGTTGTTTCTGTTTTATTTTATTTAATTTTCTTTATCTTTTATTTTCAATATTTTTTAACCTTCTAAATATTATTTAATCAGAGAAAGTTTTTTTTTAAATTTTTTCTCTTTTTAATATTTTAAACATTTTATTTAATTAGAGAAACCCTTTTGAACTTTATTATTTTTTTTAGATTACTACAAAAATATTATAATATTTGCTAAATATAATAATATTAGGTGTTTAAATGAGTGAGAAAAATAGTAGGGTTAATAAGAATATTGTACTGATTACAGCAACATTTGCTTCATTTTTAGTACCTTTTATGACTTCATCTGTAAATATAGCTCTTCCAACTATTGCCCAGGATTTATCAGTTGATGCAATTAATCTAAGTTGGATTACAACTAGTTTTTTATTAACTTCTGCCATGTTTGCAGTTCCATTTGCAAAGGTAGCTGATATTTATGGCATGAAAAGAATTTTTAAATATGGTATGATTATATTTGTTTTATCATCATTAGCAGCCGCATTTTCAAATTCTGTAAATTTAATATTGTTATTTAGATGTATTCAGGGATTTGGAGCATCTATGTTATTTGTCACTTCCCTTGCCATGATTGTTTCCATATTTCCTAAAAATGAAAGAGGTAAAGCAATTGGAATCAATGTTTCTGCAGTTTATTTGGGGCTTATATGTGGTCCTGTTATAGGTGGGTTCTTAAATCATTTTCTTGGTTGGAGAAGTATTTTTATATTTGCGGTAATTGTAGGTTTAATCTCTCTACTATTGGTTATAACAGAACTTAAGGATTATGAATGGGCCGAGACAACAGAGGACTCCATTGATTATAAAGGTTCAATATTATATATGTTGATGCTTGCTTTGATCCTTTTAGGATTTTCAAATATCTCAGAGCCAATTGGAATAATACTATTGGTTTTAGGTATAATCTTACTTTTAGTATTTATTTATCTTGAGTTAAGGGTTGATAGTCCTATTTTGGAGATGAAACTATTCTTTAATAACAGGCGTTTTGCATTTTCAAATCTGGCAACATTAATTAGTTTCGCAAGTATGTATTCCGTTACATTTCTATTAAGCTTGTATTTACAATATATTAAAGGTTATACCTCATCTAATGCAGGTTTAATAATGTGTGTTCAAACGGTTTTGATGTTGATAATCTCACCAATATCTGGTAGGTTATCTGATAGATATGATCCTGGTAAAATATCCTCTTTAGGTATGTGTATTATTTCACTTTCAACTATAATGCTTGCTTTAATTGACGCTGATTCAAGTCTTATTTATATCATTATGACCTTGGCTATCTTGGGTATTGGTATAGGCATATTTTCAGCACCAAATACAACGGCTATCATGTCTTCTGTTGAAAGAAAGTTTTATGGTGTTGCTTCTGCATCAGTTAGTACAATGAGGCTTGTCGGTCAAACATCTGGAATGGCAATATGTTTACTTGCCTTTTCATTGTTTATAGGTTCCAATCAGATATTGCCTAACAAATATCCTGCATTGATAACAAGTCTTAGATTTGTATTTGCAATATCCTTTATATTAAGCATTTTTGCTATTTTCGCATCACTTGCAAGATCTGATGTTAAAGAATAATTTTATTTTTTTTTTAGAATTTTTTATATCTAAAAAAATTTGTTTTTTGAGAACTTTTATAAATAACTACTATAATAATATTTAGATAAGTTTAATAAATCTGTGATAATATGGATGATTATTTTAATATAGATGAATGGCAAAATTGGGCAGATAAATCATTTCACATGTTTAATGGAATTATAGAAGGTGGAAGAATCGGATTTTTATTAGAAGGATTTGATGATTCTATGATTCTTTTAACAAAAGGTGTAAATAATATTGATGTTTCTTTAGTTAATGGATTGACTGATGTTAGTTTGGATAATTCACATGCAGACATTGTTTTTAAAGTTTATCCTTCTGATGTTGAAGATTTACTTGAGGATTATGATTTTGAAATATTTAATGAGTTACTTGAAAAGGAATATATTCGTTTATATAATCTTTTAGATGTTGAAGAACTTGATTATAATGGCTATGAACATTTTTTATCAAGACTTGGATTTTATATAAATGGAAGTCCCTATTGTGGAATATAATCCATTTTAAACTATTTTTTTATAAATTTTTAAATAACAACTTATTTTTAAAAGATTTAATAAATACTATAATAATTAAGACATTTTTTAAAAATTACTATTAAAATTGGGATTAGGATATTATGGTTTATAAAGTTGATAATAAAGAAATAGCAGACTGCTGGGAAGATTTAGTTAATCTGGTTTATACTAATGGTCATTTTGTTAATGATGAGCGTGGAAGTAAAACAAAAGAATTGTTAAATGTTGTGACACGTATTAGAAATCCTTTAGGTATTCAAAGTGGGGGATTTTTTGGTTTAGGTAAGGAATACACTTCAATTGAAAATATCAGATTTCCTGAAGGTTATTTCTGGGCAGGAGATAGGATTAAAACCTATGCAAATCAATTTTTAAGTCGTGAAAATCCTGGTTTTGTATATACTTATGGTAGCCGTCTTAGAAATCATGAGGATTATCTATCTGATGAGAAAGATGATGAGGGTTTTACAGGTATAGATCAGATTCAGGTTGCTATAGACAGATTAAAAAACTGCCGGGAATCACGTAGAGCTACATCTGTTACTTGGGATCCTCATTTAGATACTGTTCATGATGAGGTGCCTTGTTTAATTTTAGTGGATTTTAAAATTAGGGATGATAAGTTATATACTACTGGTGTTTGGAGGTCCCATGATATTTATGGTGCATGGTTTGCAAATGCAGTAGGTCTTAGCTATCTTACACAGTATGTTGCAGATGAGGTAGGAGCAGATATTGGTTCTGTTACAATTCACAGTATTAGTGCTCATATTTATGAAACTGATTTTGATGATGCTGAAAGACGTTCTAATGATGATTAAACTATTTAAAGAGGTAGTAATATGAAAATTAGATACAGTACTATAATTGTAGATGATATGGATAAATCTGTTGAATTCTATAAACTTCTTGGATTTAATGTTCATCAGGTTTTTAATCTTCCAAATGATAATAAAATAACATTAATGGAATCAGAGGGAGAAACCATGATTGAGCTTATAGATAATGGTGGTGATGCAGGACTGTTTTCTGTAGGTATGGAAGTTGGGGACATTAATGAGGAAATGGAAGATTTAAAATCTAAAGGTGTTGAATTTTTCCTGGGTCCTACTAAAATTAGTGTAGGGTATTTGGCTATGTGTAAAGATCCTAATGATGCTACAATCGTTTTAATTCAACATACAGATTAAACTTATTCTAATCTTTAAAAATTAAAATTATTATTTTCTTAAACTTCAATGAATTTTATAGATAATTTTTAAATTAATATAAGCAAATATGTGATTAATTAAATTAAACACTCAAAATTTAATGTGATAATTATGGATGGTAAAGTTGTTTTTATAGGAGCAGGTCCTGGCGATGTGGAACTTTTAACACTCAAGGGATATAAAATTATAAAAGAAGCAGATGTGATTATTTATGCAGGTTCACTTGTTAATCCTAAAATCTTGGAGTATAATGAAAACAATGCTGAAATCTATAATAGTGCATCTATGGATTTAAATGAAACTACTGAAGCTATTAAAAATGCATGTAATGAAGGTAAATTAGTTGCAAGAGTTCACACTGGTGATCCATCAATTTATGGTGCTATTGCAGAACAAATTCGTGAACTTAAAAAATTAGATATTGGCTATGAGATTATTCCTGGTGTAAGTTCTGTATTTGGTAGCGCAGCAGCACTTGAGGCAGAGTTAACATTACCTGAAATTTCTCAAACCGTTATTATTACCCGTCCTGAAGGTAGAACACCTAAACCAAAAGGCGAAAGTTTAGCTAGCCTATCAAAACATCATGCTACAATGTGTATTTTTTTAGGAGTGGGAATGATTGATAAAGTGGTTGGGGAATTGTTAGTTGGTTATGAGGAGGATACTCCAATTGCAGTTGTTAAAAAAGCAACCTGGCCAGATCAAGAAATTATTAGAGGCACTCTTAAGGATATAGTATCCAAAGTTAAAGATGCAAATATTACAAAAACTGCCATGATAATTGTTGGTGATGCTTTAGGGGATACTGATTTTAATCCTTCTAAATTATATGATAAAAACTTTAAACATGAATTCAGACATTAATCTTCTCCCTTTTTAATTATTTTTTTTTAAATACTTTTTTTTATAGAAGTATTACTTTTATTATTTTTTAATTATTTTTTAATTTTATTTTTTTCCATTTTATCTTTAATTTTTTATTTTACTTTATAATTATGCTTTATCTTTAAAATATTTAATTTATATTGTGATTTTTATTAATTAAACTGTTCATATTATTTTTTCAATATTTTATCAATTTAATTTTAATAATTTTCATCATAATTCAAATAAACTTTATATATTATATTAAACTATTATTATATGATTTAATTAAATTTATGGAGTTAATTGTTATTGATTTTAATTAAAAACAATTTAATTTTAATAATTTTTAATTTA
>JBJEIL010000116.1:0-6734 GCA_051876995.1 Methanobrevibacter sp.
GTGAAGTACTGCCTCTTCAATAACATTTCCAGATGCAAGTCCATTGGTGTTTCCTTTAAATAATGGTGTTGCACTTTTATTTGACGGAATATATGGGTGGAAAACTGCATTTGCAGGTATGTAATACTCATCCTCACTTACAATATCAATACAAGGATACCATTCAAGGGTTGTAACAGATAGAATATCATTGGTAATGTTGTTTGGTAGATATAGGCTTTTAGGGTCAATGAATTTTTCACCTTCCATATCTTCAATTGAGGATACTATGATCTTTTCCTTATCTGTCTCTTGCATTTCGGCGGAATATCTCTCAAATCCCTCCATCATTGCTGATGCCTCAGCTTGATCTTTATTTGCGCCTTTTCCTGCATATACACTTACTGCCCCAGATTGTGCAGTAGGTCTAATTGCTGAGAAGACAGGTATTCCCACCCTATCTAAACCGGTAATATCTGTAATTCTAGTAATGCCTGCTGTTTTAAGTTTATCTTCATTTTTTTTAAGTGTCTCTGAAGGTTCACAAACTCTATGGCCTGTTTTAAAATATTTCAATTTAACATCTGAAAACATTAATCTACCACCAATTCTACATTATGTTTATTATGATTTTTTTAAGATTTAAAATATTTTATTGAGTTTTAAAATTAGTTATTGAAGTAGGTAAATCACAATTGAAAAAAAATAAAAAAAGAAATGTAAAAATAATTATTCTTACATTTTTGTGTTTTAATAAGATTACATTAATAAATTAATAAGTCCGCCATTATATGTGTAGTATACAAGTATTCCTGCAAATGCTGTAATTATAAGCCATATTAATGGATTCCAATTAAATACTTTTCTACCGTCAAGCATACTTATAGGTATTAAGTTAAACAATGCAAGGAAACTATTGGTTGAAAATCCTAAAAAACAAATTGATTGGATAATTGAAGTTTCAACTGTATATAGACCAAATATTGCTCCGGCATTAAGTAATATTCCTAAAAATATTAATGCAAGTATAATATTTGTAAGTGGTCCTACAATGGAGATTATTCCATTTTCCCTATTACTCATATAGTCTCCATAGATATATACTGCTCCAGGAGCTGCAAATATGAATCCGAAAAATGAGGTTATAAGTGAGAACACTAAACCTGGAATCCATAATTTAAACTCTGCCCAATAACCATAATGTAATGCAGCATATTTATGTGCAAGTTCATGTAATATAAAACCTAAACCTACACCAATCATGATCATTGGCAAAATGAAGATTAAAGTACCTGGATTCCTATTGGAATAAAGTATACTAAAACCTAATGAAATAACCAGAAATGATATGATTAAATCAATTGATTCTTTTTTAGTAATATGAAACATAATTTCATATTAGCTTTTTTACTTTATATATTTATACTAATCAAATTCCATTTTATATGTGGATACACTGTTTAATATTGGTTATTTGTTATTGTTTTTATAAAAATTTCAGTTTAAATTATTTATTTTTGTTTTAATTAGTTTTCATTGTATATTTTATTAATGTTTCAATTATTTTTTATTCATATTAACTTTTAATGGTTTATTTATTAATATTTAAATTTTCACAAATTAGATAAATTGTTGTTCTTGTTTTAAGTAATTTTTAACTTGTATTTTATAAAATAGTTCCAAACGATCTTCTTGTTTATCCTTCAGATTTCTATTAATGCTTTAATTTTTTAATATTTTTTAGATTTTACTTATAAGTTTTAACAAAAATCTTTAATAATGATTTAAATTAAAATTATTATTGATTATGGGTTTTATAATAGGAGATAAAAATGTCAGAATATGAAAGTCCAAGTTCAATTCATTTATCTAATTTGATTAAGAAAACTAAAGAAAAAGGTTATGATGGTTTATTATTAACTGAACCTAACAATATTAAGTATTTATCTAACTATGATACTAAAAGCTTTGCTTTTGCTATTTTAAGTGATAATCCTGTTGTTTATGCGACTGAATTAGATTTGGAAAATGCAAAACTTAATTCTCAAATAGAAGTTAGAAAATTCGAGTCTTTATCTGCATTAAATGATGATTTGGTTAAGGAAGGTTTAACAAACTTTGCAATTGAGTCAACACTTCCAATTAGTTTATATGAAAAATTTTCTGATAAGTTCTCTGGAAAATTAAATTTAACTATTGATCATTTAATTGAGGATGAGAGAATGGTTAAATCTTATGATGAGATTGTTAAAATTCAGGAAGCAACTAAAATTGCTCAAAAGGCATTTACTGATTTAGATGTTTTATCTAAATATGATTCCGGAGCTAGTGAATGGGAAGTTTCCTATGAATTAGGTCGTTTAATGAGAGATTATGGTGCTGAATCAGAATCATTTGATACAATAGTTACCTCAGGTTCAAATTCATCATTACCTCATGCTGAACCGGAACATAAGGAACTAGAAACACCGATCTTAATTGATTGGGGTGCAAAATATAAGGGATATTGTTCTGATAATACAAGAACTATTGTTTTCAGTGAAAAGCAACAAGAAATATTTGATATAGTACTTGAGGCTCATGATAAAACTATTGAATCTATTAAAGAGGGTATGAAAGCCTGTGAAGTAGATAAAATAGCAAGGGATATTATAACTGAGTATGGTTATGGTGATAAATACATTCATAGTACTGGTCATAGTCTAGGTTTGGATATCCATGAGAATCCAAATGTTTCAACAAGAACTGAAACCGTTCTTGAGAAGAACATGTTTATAACTGTTGAACCGGGTATTTACCTTGAAGGAAACTTTGGTGTAAGAGTTGAGGATACTGTTCTTATTGATAAAAAAGCTCATGTTATTGGAGATCTTCCAAGAATTATAATATAGAATCTTTCTACTTTTTTATCTATTTTTTCTATTTAATTTAATGAAATCATTCAAAACACTATATCTTTTCTACTTTTTTATCTATTTAAATCATTTAAAACACTATTTTTTTGATTATGCCTTTTATTTTTTTATTAAATCGTTTTTATAGTATTTCTACTTATTTAAATTATAATCTTTATTTAAAATTAGATAATTTTTAAATTAAATTATTTATTTTATTTATGGATAATAATAAATTAAATATCTACTTTAATAACCTATCAATATGGATTTTACAAGTATTATTGCGAGGTTTTCTATCTTTCTAGAAAGCTTGTTAAATAGAAAAACTATTAATAGCTTACAGGAATTATTGCTTAAAGCAGGTATTAATCTTTATATATGTGATTTTTTAGCTATTCTTCTTTTAATATCTATAATCTTATTTATTTTAGATTTAATCTTAATATTTTTCTTTAATCTTTCATTCTACTTTTTAATTATGGTTTTTGTTCCATTTTTGGCTCTTTTTTTATCTATAAATTATAAAATAGAAAAAAGGAGTGATATAATCGAGAAAACATCGGCTGATTTCCTAAGACAGTTGGCATCTATGCTTAGGGTAGGTTTAAGTTTTGAAAATGCTATGGAATATATGTCTGATTATGGTTCTGGTCCATTATATGATGAGATTAGAAGGGCGGTAATAGAGATTAAATTAGGTAATGACTTTGATAAAACATGGATTAAGTTAACTAAAAGATTAAATTCTAAGGATTTAAAACATAGTTTTCTAATTATATTAGATAGTAGAAAAAGTGGGGGAAGTATTGCTCAGGTTTTAGATGATTTGTCCTATGATATACGGGAGATGTGTGTCCTTAAATCTGAAAGGGAGTCTTCAGTTTCAATGACTATAATGTTTCTAGTTATTTCTGCAGTTATTGCTGCACCTTTTGCAATGGGTATGGTAAATGTTTATTCTGGTTTTGTCGCATCTTTAGGAAAATCTAATAATTTAATCATGACTGTAAGAAATATCTCAGGATTATACACTATAATTCATTCATTTCTAGTTGGTTTAATTATAAGTGTAATAAAATATGGTCATTTTAGAAAGTTCTTACAATATTCCATACCTATGACTTTTGTTGGATATTCTGTATTCTATTTAATCAGTAACTTTGCTGTAAATTTCTTAAATTTTACAGTATGGTAAGGAATTATTCCTAAATTACTTTGCTTTCTAGATTCTACAATTTTAAGACATGATTTTATATTAAAAATGTTTGGGAAATTAGAATTTCATTAATGTGATCTTTTGTTAAAATGTTTGGGAATTAGAATTTTGTTAATATGTTCTTTATATTGAGAATATGGGAGAATTAGAATTTTCCTGATGTGATTGTTATGTTAAATAAAATCTTTGATGAATTAAATAGTCAAATATCTTCCGAGCTTATTTTATTAATTGGTGGAATTTTAGTTATTGTACTGATTACCATTAATCTTTATAAAAATTATATGTTTAACACATATCACAGTTTAAATAATTCAGAGATTTCGGATTTTAACCAATCAATAAATAAATTGTCTGGAAGATTCAGGAATTTTTAATATTTTTAAGGTTTAAGAAAATATTTAATATTATGATTTTAATAATGAAAAATAATAGAAATTGAATTAAAATTATTGGGAAGTCTTATTTATGGAAATCTTAATCAATGGTGAATATATCACTAAAGAGGAAACAATGGATGTAATAAATCCATATGGTAATTCTGTAGTTGATAATATACCAATTGCCGATAAAAACGATGTATTGAATGCAGTTGAAGCTGCCAATAATGCAAAATCTAAAATTAATGAATTTTCATCAAGAAAAGTATCTAATTTATTATATGATGCATATGATGATTTGAAAGCAGAAAAGGATAAGATTGCAAAAATTATTACACAAGAAACAGGTAAACCAATTTCCGGTTCCAATTTTGAAATGGACAGGTCAGTTGAAACCTTAAAATTTGCAGCTGAAGAAGCTAAAAGAATATATGGTGAAACTGTTCCTTTGGACGCAGGTCTTGGTGGTAAAGGTTTCTATGGATTTACAAGGAGAATACCTCTAGGTGTAGTTGCAGCTATTACTCCTTTTAATTATCCTGTTAATCTTGCAATTCATAAAGTAGCACCGGCAATTGCAGCTAAAAACACTGTAATCTTAAAACCTTCAAGGGAAGCCCCATTGTCAGGACTTATGCTTGCTGATATTATTGCAAGACATTTTCCAGATGGTGTTATAAATACTATTACCGGTTTGGGAGAAGAGATTGGTGATGCTTTAGTAAGTAATGATGATGTTGATAAAGTATCATTTACAGGTAGTGTTCCAACAGGGTTATCCATAGCTAATTCCTCTGGTATGAAGAAGCTTACATTGGAACTTGGAGGAAATGATCCTGTAATTGTTCTTGATGATGCGGATATTGATAAGGCGGTAAAAGGTGTTGTAAATGGAGCATACCTTTTCTCAGGTCAAGTATGTATGGGCGTTAAGAGGGTTATTGTGGATAAACATATTATTGATGAATTTACAGATAAACTTGTAGCTGAGACACAAAAACTTAAAGTAGGCAATCCTATGGATAAAGATACTGATATTGGACCACTTATAAATAATACTGCAGTTAAAATGGTGGAGGAATCTGTGAATAATGCAGTTGAAAATGGTGCAGAGATTCTATGTGGTGGAAAAATTAAGGATAATTTCTATTGGCCTACAGTTGTAAGTAATGTGGATTCTGAAATGGATCTTGTTAAAAATGAAACATTCGGTCCAATTGCTCCTATTATTGAAGCTGATGGTGTTGATGAAGCTATTTCAATTGCAAATAATACCCGTTATGGCCTTCAAGCAGGTGTATTTACAGAAAATATTCATAGTGCACTTAAATGTACTGAAGAGATTGAGGCAGGCTCTGTATTTGTAAATAAACAATCAACATTCAGAACAGATAACATGCCATTCGGCGGATTTAAATATAGCGGTACTGGTAAGGAAGGAGTAAAATATGCAGTGGAGGAAATGTGTAAAACTAAACTTATTGGTTTAAATTTACGCTAATTTCTATTTTTTTTAATTTTTTGTAATGACTGGTTTTATTTTTCTTTTAAATTTTAAATTGTTTTTTTTTATCTGTTTTAATTTATTTGTAAAAATAGGTTTTTTTTTAATGTTATAATCTATAAGTTATTAGTAAAATAATAGGTTTTTAATTGATTTTAGATTATTAGTAAAAATGGTTCTATTTTAATCTAATTTCATTGTCCTAAATATAATATTTTAAAATGTAAAAAAATAGTATGCTGATTTTTCAAATAAAAAAATAAAAAAATTAAATTTAAGATTCATATGACTTCTTTTCAGGTCTTCCTGCTATTGAAAGTATAATTACAAGAATACATAATATTATTCCGAGTATTGCAACATAATGTAATCCTACAGTTAATTCTTGAGCAGCAACACCAAATAATGTTTCCTGTTCAAGTGTTTTTGAGGGTACTGCATAGGATAATATCAAACCACCGTAACATACAGCGAAACTAATACCTAAACTTCTTGAAGTAGGAATAACTCCAGAAGCAGTTCCTGCATATTTTTCTGGAACTGAAACCATTATCGCTTTATTAATTGGTGATTGTAGTAAACCACATCCAAGACCATATACTGCAAATACTATAAATATTTCAAGTCCATGGCTTAAGTTAGTTGTAAATGTGATTAATACCAATGAAATTATGCAGATAATATTTCCAATGACAGTTGGAAGTACAACTCCTTTTTTATCTGTAATCATTCCACTTATTGGTGCTATAAATATCATG